>JAYUPV010000322.1:0-5495 GCA_043759865.1 Alphaproteobacteria bacterium
CGCGTTTATTCGCGTTTATTCGCGGTTTTATTTCTTAAATCAGAAAACCCACCCGTCTGCCGCAACGCCTCCGACAGCACCATCGAACAGGCAATTGCCACATTCAGCGACCGCATGCCCTTGGCCATCGGAATGGTGACGCGGGCAGGGCAGGCGGCATGCACACCGTCCGGCACGCCCGCGCTCTCGCGTCCTGCCAGCAAAATGTCATTTGCCTCGAAAGTAAAATCGAGAAAAGATTTATCGGTTTTCGTGGTCAGCAGCACAATCCGCCTTCCCGCCTGCGCGGCCTGAAACGCTGGCCAGCTCTGGTGCTTCACCATGTCGAGCTGGCCGAGATAATCCATGCCGGCGCGCTTCAGGTTTTTGTCGGAAAGCAAGAACCCGCAAGGCTCGATGATATCAAGCGCCACGCCGAGGCAGGCGGCAAGGCGCATGATCGTGCCGGTGTTCTGCGGAATATCGGGTTCATAAAGGGCGAGGCGCATTTAGAACGGCGCAAAATGAAGCCCGAGCGACCATATCAGCAACTGGTGGCCGGGGTAAAAGAAATGCAGCGAATATTTTGAAAGATAACGCCCGTCCTGCGGCAGGTCGCGGGCCATCAGCAGCAGAGCATAGGGCATGATAACGGCGACCGCGCCGAAAGCGAGCGATTGCAATATCGCCGTCGAAAACCCGTTGCCGCCCTGCGCAAAAAAGGCGGCGGCCGCGCCGCTCATATTCACGGTAAGCAACAGCAGCAACAGGAACGGGATAAAAATTTTGCGCCCCTGCATCACGAATAAAATGGCTGAGGGCAGCATCACCCCCGTAAAACCGAATTCAAGTTCGATATCGGCAAGCGCGGTTACAATCGCCGAGGCAAAATAGACGAGGCAGATTTGCCAGTCCTTCATTCCCCGCGCGGCGTTCGCGAAAAAAACGCCAAGCCCGAGGGTGAACAATACGTTCAGCGGCGAATCGGGCCGCGCCAGCTGGATAAACGGTTCTGAGAAAAGCCCGATGCCGAACAGCACCGCCATATATTTGCCGCTGGTCTTCTCGCGGTTCTCGTCAGGCCCGCGTGCAAGGGCGACCGCGACGGCGTAGCAGAAAAGGGGGAACACGGCGCGCCCCGCCAGCTCCATTTCCATGACCTCGCGCTTGAACCAGATGAGGTTGATATGGTCAATAACCATAAGTAAGGCAGCAACTATTTTTATGGCATCCAGCGCGCGGCCATCGAGCAGGGGAATAAAACTTTTACCGGCGGCTTGGTTGGACATAATAAAGCTGTATATAGCTGTTTTTCAGGCGGCGGGGTCTTTTAATTTGTCCTGATATTAGAGTAGTATCACTCTCAAGACAACAACGACTGTTCAGTCGCGGCCTTTCTGGCTTCGCACGAATTCCTGAACGCCCGGTCCAGTAAAAAGGAAGAAAAACAATGGACTCAACCAAAGACGGCGCAACGCGGCGCGATTTCCTGTATCTCACGGCGGGCTCGATGGCCGCTGTCGGCGCAGGCACAGCTGCCTGGCCCCTGATCGACAGCATGAACCCGGCAGCCGACACGCTGGCGCTGGCCTCGACCGAAGTCGACATTTCAAAAATCCAGCCCGGACAAACCGTCATGGCTGTCTGGCGCGGCAAGCCGGTGTTCATCCACCGCCGTCCCGCCGAAGAAATCACCAAAGTGCGCGCCGAAGACTGGAGCACGCTCCGCGACCCGCAAAGTGACGAAGCGCGCGTGACCGCAGGCCATGACGAATGGCTTATTCTCGTCGGCGTCTGCACCCATCTCGGCTGCATTCCCATGGGTTCGAAAATGGGCCAGCCGAAAGGCGATTACGACGGCTGGTTCTGCCCCTGCCACGGTTCGCACTACGATAAGTCCGGGCGCATCCGCAAAGGCCCGGCACCCAAGAACCTCGCCGTGCCGCAATACACCTTCATCACGGACACGCTCGTTCGTATCGGTTGATTTAAAGCCGCTGCTAAAAGTTTAAGGCTCAAAGGAAGAACAAGAAAATGGCCCACTCCGCGAACAAGGAAAAATTCAGCAACCCCGTAGTGCAATGGATCGATGAGCGTCTGCCCATCTTTACCATGATCACCAAGGAGTACGGCGTTTTCCCCATGCCGAAGAACGCCAACTATATGTGGAGCTTCGGCGGCATCGCCATGACGATGCTGATCATCATGATCGTCACGGGCGTTATCATGGCCATGAACTATACCCCGCATACCACGCTTGCTTTTGATAGCGTCGAGCGCACCATGCGCGACGTGAATTTCGGCTGGCTCATGCGCTATGTCCACATGAACGGCGCGTCGTTCTTCTTCATCGCGGTTTATATCCACGTCGCGCGGGGGCTGTGGTACGGCTCTTATAAAAAGCCGCGCGAATTGCTGTGGATGATCGGCGTTGTTATTCTGCTGCTCATGATGGCGACGGCCTTCATGGGTTACGCGCTGCCGTGGTCGCAAATGTCCGGCTGGGGCGTGACGGTCATTACCTCCATGTTCTCCGCCATCCCGCTTGCGGGCGACGGGCTTGTGACTTGGCTGTGGGGCGGCTTCTCGGTCGATAACCCGACGCTGAACCGCTTTTATGCGCTGCACTTCCTGCTGCCTTTTGTCATTGTGGGCGTTGTGTTCATCCACGTCTGGGCGCTGCACCAGACGGGTTCCAACAACCCGACAGGCGTCGAGCCGAAATCGACCAAGGACACCGTGCCCTTCGCGCCGTATTTCAGCGCCAAGGACAGCTTCGCGCTGGTCGTGTTCCTTACCGTCTTCTTCGGCGTGGTGTTCTTCGCGCCGCTCGCGTTGACCGAGGTTGACCATTTCCGCCCGTTCGATTCAATGCAGACGCCGCCGCATATCGTGCCGGAATGGTACTTCCTGCCTTTCTACGCCATCCTGCGCGCCTTCACGTTTGACATCGGCATCCCGTTCACCCACATCATCCTGCTGCCCGCAAAGCTGCAGGGCGTGCTGGCGATGTTCGGTTCCATCCTGCTGCTGTTCTTCCTGCCGTGGCTCGACCTGTCACCCGTCAAGAGCGCGCGCTTCCGCCCCGTTTATAAATGGTGCCTGCTGGCGTTGCTCGTGACTTTCTTCGGGCTCATGTATTCAGGCGCGAACGCACCCGAAGGGCTGCCGCTGCGTATCGGTCAGCTCGGCACGATTTACTACTTCGTGCACTTCCTCGTGCTCACGCCGTATCTCGGCTTGAAGGAAAAGACCCTGCCGGTGCCGAACAGCATCAGCGAAGACCCTTGCTGCAAGAAATAAACCGGAGACTATAAGAAAATGAAAAAGACTCTCTCCATCGCTATCATGGCTCTGCTGCTGGGGGCTGCTGTACCCGCTTTCGCAAGCGAAGGCGAAAAGCCGCCGCACCAGCAATGGCAACATCAGGGTGTTTTCGGCACGTATGACAAGGCGGCGCTGCAGCGCGGCTTTCAGGTCTACAAGGAAGTCTGCGCCGCCTGCCACTCGATGAAGCTGCTTTCCTACCGCCATCTTACCGGCCTCGGCTACACGCCCGAGCAGGTGAAGGCGGTTGCGGCTGAATACATGGTCACGGACGGCCCGAACGAAGACGGCGAAATGTTCGAGCGCGTCGCGCGCCCGTCCGACCGCTTCAAGTCCCCGTTTTCGAACGACCGCGCCGCACGTGCCGCTAACAACGGCGCATTGCCGCCTGACATGTCGCTGCTTGCAAAAGCACGCGAACACGGCGAAGACTATATCTATGGCCTGCTGACCGGTTACGAAGCAGCCCCCGCCGAGGTACAGCTGATGCCCGGCCTCAACTACAACAAGTTCTTCCCCGGCCACCAGATCGCGATGGCGAAGCCTCTGTCCGAAGGACAGGTGTCCTATGGCGACGGCACGGCCAACACGCTTGAACAGGAAGCGCGCGACGTAACGCAGTTCCTCGCCTGGGCGTCGGAGCCGCATATGGAGGCCCGCAAGAGCATGGGCATTAAGGTCATGATTTTCATGATCGCCTTCTGTTTCATTATGCTCGCGGCAAAAAGAAAAATCTGGGCGGATGTCCATTAATTTTCGGCCGTAAGTTCTCGTCGGTGTGTGTTTGTAAAGATGCCGGGTTGTCCGGCGTCAGACTTATTGGAGCTGTACCATCGACGCGTCGCATATCATCTTGCACATCGTTGGCGGCGTTTGCCTTCTGCTCTGGGGGGTGAACATGGTGTCCATTGGCCTGAACAGGGCCTTTGGCACAACTTTGCGGCGCTTTATCTCGAACTCCACCTCAAACCGCTTCAAGGCTTTCGGCGTCGGCATCGTGACGGCGGCGCTGCTGCAATCATCGACCGCTGCGGGCATGATCGTTTCGTCCTTTGCAGCCAGAAATGTTATCACCATCACCAGCGCCATCGCCGTTATGCTGGGGGCGGATGTCGGCACCACGCTTGCGGCGCAGCTGATTTCCTTCGACATCAAGTGGGTCGTGCCCGTTCTGTTGATCGCGGGCTTTATCATCAACAAGTCGCTTGATGACAGCCATTACAAACATATCGGCCGCGCGCTGGTCGGCATCGCGCTCATTTTTATCGCCCTTGGCACGATCAAGGGCGTGGCCGCACCCATCGCGCAGTCGGAAGGCTTGAAAGTTCTGATCGAGCCGCTCGCAACCCAGCCGATACTGGCGATATTGATTGCCGCCGGCTTCACCTGGCTTGCGCATTCCAGCCTTGGCACGGTTCTGTTGTTCATGTCTTTCGTGCAGACGGGCGTTATTCCCGTGGCGCTTGGCCTGACCCTCGTCCTCGGCGCGAATGTCGGCGGCGCGATTGCTCCGGTCATCATGACCCTGCGCGATATTCCGGCGGGGCGGCGCGTGCCGCTTGGCAACCTGCTGATGCGCAGCATCGGCGCGCTTATTTTTATTCCGCTCATGGGGATTGTCGGCCCGCTGCTCGCGGGGGTTGACCCTGACGCCGGGCGGCAGATTGTCAACTTCCATACTTTTTTCAACGTCGCCGTCGCCATCGGCTTTATCGGTTTCATCGGCCCCATGACAAGGCTGTCGGAAACTATTCTGCCCGACCGCCCCCGCGAGGAAGACGAAAGCCTGCCGCGCTATCTCGACCCCACCGCCTTCACCACGCCGCCGGCAGCGCTCGCCTGCGTCGCGCGCGAGACGCTGCGCATTTCCGATATCGTGCAACGCATGATGCACGACACACTCGAAGCGCTGCGCACCAACAACACGCATCTGGTGCAGGGCATCCGCGATCAGGAAAGCATTGTCGACAGCCTCTATGAATCGGTGAAAAACTATCTCGCGCGCCTGTCGGCGCATCCGCTCGACAAGCATGAATCAAAACGCTACATGCAGATATTGACCTTCTCGACCAATCTCGAACATATCGGCGACATCATCGACAAGAACCTGATGGAAATGGCGACCAAGAAAATCCGCAACCAGGACAGCTTCTCCCGCGCGGGCTTTGCCGAAATTTCCGACCTGCACC
>JAYUPV010000323.1:0-4304 GCA_043759865.1 Alphaproteobacteria bacterium
TCCGAAGCCTGCGGGGGCGTAGTTATTTCGCTTTTTTCTTTTTCTTCTTGTAGTCGTATTTCGGCGACCAGCCGTTGACGCCCTTTTTCAGCAGGTCGAGGAGCGGCCAGACGCTGCAATACACGTCGCCGGGGCCGAAGGTGTCGTTGGCGATGTTGTAGATTTTTCCTTTTTCGCGGTAGAAGGTCGAAACCCCCGGCTGCGGGCTACCTTCGGCGGATTCAAAGCCAAGCGCTTTTTTGAAATCGCTGCCGTGGCTTGAATAGGATTGATAATTCCACTTGCGGCTCTTGGCAAATTTTTTCAGGTCTTTCGGCTTGTCAGGTGAGACAAGCGCGAAGCCCGCACGGTTTTCGAGATGCTCTGCTACGCCGCTGAAACCATCCGCCCACAGCGTGCAATAAGGGCAGCTCTGTCCCATGTTCTGGATGACGATCAGTTCGTCCTTGTCGCCGAACAGCTCGGAGAGTTTTACTTTTTTTCCTTTGGGCGAGGTGAGGGTGAAGTCCTTGACCTCGAACCAGCCATGCACGCCATTAGGCGGCGGCACCACTTGCTTCTGCAATTTTTTGACAGTCGCTTTCGCCATAAAAATCTCCTTTGGCTTGAAATAGGTTAGTTGCTCTCACGTCGAATACGCGGGACAGCTTATCACTAAATCATGCGCGTGAAATCGGGGCAAATGCATATCGACCGCTTACTTTTATGTTAAGAGGCCCGCACCGCAGCAAGAATCGGTGGGGTACTATTTACCCACATAGTAATAAAATGAGTATATGTTAACTAATTGATAATATTGCGTAATATGTCCCGCATTTGACGAGTAATCTGAGGCATGTAAGGATTGTTTTAACAGAAAATTAATTGGAAAACGACCAGAACTGAACCCGAAAAAGGAACCCTGAATGCCCGCTAAAAAAGCAGCCGAGACCACCGCCGAGTTTACAAAGCCCAACCTGCATATCAGTTCCAAGTTCAATGAAAAGGCCGAAAAGCCGGAGAAGCCCGAATTTGGCGGGCACATCCTTCCCTCCAACAAAAAGCGCGTACACCTGAAAGGCCAGCGGTTCATCATCACCGCAGCGCAGAACAACACGGAAGTAAACGCGGGCTTCCTGAAGGCACTCGAGGCTTGCGCGAAGGAAACCGGCGCGCAGATTTTGGTCAGCCGCTTCACTTACAACTAGGGCGCTTACAAAAACGAGAATGAAAGCGGCGAGCTTTCCTACGCCCCGAGGCTTGCAAAATACTTCTTCGACCAGTCGGGTGAGATTACCAAGAAGCTGATCTTGGGCGGCGAACTCGACATCACGCCGACCGCCACAATGCCGCTCTCGGGCTTCGACAACTACTTCCAGGGCGCATCGGGCATCGTGCCGCATCCGAAGGTCGCGCTGAAATCTCTGCCGGGTCTTGGCGAGGGCACCACGCGCTTCCTCTACACCACCGGTGCCGTCACCGAGCGCAACTACATCCAGAAGAAAGTCGGACAGAAAGCCGAATTCGCGCACAATTACGGCGCGCTGATGGTCGAAGTCGACGATGAAGGCCGCTTCTTCGTGCGCCAGCTGGCCGCCGACAACACCGGCATGTTCCAGGACCTGACGACCAAGTATATGCCGGACGGCAAGGTCTTGAAGAACCAGCCAATCGAAGCTGTCACCCTCGGCGACATCCACGTCGAAAAAGGCGATCCGGTGCAGGACGAAGTGTCCTTCGGCAAAAAAGGCGTGGTGGATACGCTGAAACCAAAATACGTGTTCCTGCACGACCTGATGGACTTCACCGCCCGGAACCACCACAACATGAAAGACCCGTTCTTCTGGGCCGACCAGCACGAGAAAAAAGCGACCGTCGAGGGCGGCTTTGACCTCGTCGCCGCATGGTTGAAAGCGCATGAGCGCGAAGGCACCAAGAACATGGTTGTGGAGAGCAACCACGACGAAGCCTTCGGCCGCTGGCTGCGCGAAGCAGATGCGCGTTTCGATCCCGCAAACGCGCGCTTCTGGCACGAGGCTTCGGTCATGATGCTGAAGGAAATCGAGAAGGGCAATTCCGACCCCAACGTCTTCGCAATGATTTTGGCGCAGAAGGCGAAGCTTGAACACACCACCTTCATGCGCGAAACCGACAGCTTTGTCATCGCCAAGGACGAAGACGGACGCGGCATCGAAACCGCCATGCACGGCCATACCGGCCCGAACGGCGCACGCGGCTCGCCCAACGCCTACCGCGCGATGGACATGAAGGCGAACACAGGCCACACACACTCGGCCGGCATCGTCGATGGTGTCTATACTGCGGGTGTCTCTGGCAAGCTCGACATGGGTTACAACAAGGGCCCGAGCTCGTGGAGCCACAGCCACATCATCACCTACCCGAACGGCAAACGCGCGATTATCACCGTGCAGGACGGCAAATGGAAAGCCGATGACGTGAAGCACGAAGCTCCCGCCGCCAAGGCAGCGCCGAAGAAACAGGCAATGCTGAAAGCAGGGTAAAAAGACGGTTTACTACTAAAGAAAAGGCCGGGGCGACTGACCGCTCCGGCCTTTTTAATTTCCGTTTCGCGCGTGTTTATTTCATGGCGTCGGCGTAGCGTTTCGCCCAGTCCCGCGTGACGGCGGCAAGAATATCTTTCCGGGCTTGCAGCCACTCGTTATCGGGCACGATGGCGGGAGAATAGACATAGCCGGGCGGCGCGACATAGACGGTGCGTTTGCCGCCTTCGAAGCGCGGGTCGGGGATAATCTTTTGTGCCGCGCCCGGCGTTTTCGACAGGTCAATCATGCGCGCCTGTCCGAGGCCGCAAATATCGACATTGGGCCGGCGCAAAAGGTATTTGTCCTCTTCGCGCAGCGCATTTTTCTCGATCTGGCTAAAGACCTCGCGGGGGAACATTTTATAGGCGGCGGTCACTGCATCGAGGCGGTCCGCCACCATGGCCTTGACCGCGCCTATTGCCGTCGGATCCTGACAGCGCGCGCCATCGACATTGCCCATCAGCTCGAAGATGTGAAGATTCAAAAGCGCGGTTTCGTAGAGCGACCGGTAATCGCCGGGATCGCCTGCGCCCTTGTACCCCTCCGCCATTGCCAGCAGCGTGTCGGAATAGGACAGGAAATAGAGCGCATTGATTTTTGACGCATCGGTCACGCTGATCGAGTTATCGCGCAGCCATAAGGAAATAACCGGCAGCAGGGCGGGGTTTTCCCGCACGGCGGCGTCAAAATATTCCAGCAGATCACGCCCCTGCATGATTTCGGCGGTCTTGATAAGATCGCCGTAGAAGGGGTCGGCCTTTATCTTTTCGTCATACGTTTTTTCCGCAGCCTTTTCGGGGACTTCTGCAGGCGTTTTTTGCTTGGCGCAGACCGGCGCGGCGGCGAACAAGGCCACCGTCACCAATGCGAGGCAAAAACGGGCTGTGCGGTTCATGCGCGTTTCTTCTTGCCTTCGATAGCGCGGAGCTGGGGCTTTGCCGCGAGGTTCTTGATCGAGCTGCGGCCTGCGTATTTGCCGGAGGGGCCAAGCTGTTCCTCGATACGGATAAGCTGGTTGTATTTCGCGATACGGTCGGAGCGGGAGAGGGAGCCGGTTTTAATCTGCCCCGCATTGGTCGCGACCGCGAGATCGGCAATAGTCGAATCTTCCGTTTCGCCAGAACGGTGGGAGAACACAACGCCGAAGCCCGCCTTCTGCGCGGTCTGGACCGCGTTGAGGGTTTCGGTCAGCGTGCCGATCTGGTTTACTTTTACCAGAATGGCGTTGGCCGCTTTTTTGTCGATACCCTGCTGCAAACGGGTGGTGTTGGTCACGAACAGGTCGTCGCCCACCAGCTGAACCTTGCTGCCGATGCGGCTGGTAAGTTCTATCCAGCCCGCCCAGTCGTCTTCTGCCATGCCGTCTTCAATCGAGACGATGGGATATTTCGACACGAGGCGTTCGTAATAGGCGATCATCTGCTCGGACGACAGGGTTTTACCTTCGCCTTCAAGGTGATATTTGTCTTTCTTGAAAAACTCTGTGGCCGCGACATCGAGCCCGAGGGCGACATCCTGCCCGGGCTTATAGCCTGCTGTTTCGATTGCTTTCATGATGTAATCAAGGCCTTGGTCGGCAGACTTGAAGTTGGGTGCAAATCCGCCTTCATCGCCGACAGCGGTATTGAAACCACCCTCTGAAAGAAGTTTCTTAAGCGTATGAAAAATCTCCGAACCGACGCGCACAGATTCTGCACAAGTCTCCGCCGCGATGGGCAGGATCATGAATTCCTGGAAATCAATCGAGTTGTCGGCATGCGC
>JAYUPV010000324.1:0-4476 GCA_043759865.1 Alphaproteobacteria bacterium
CCAGCCCGCCTTCTTTCGAATGCTTGCCGCCATGAAAAAGGTTATTCCTGACCGTCCTTAAAGAACTAATCAACCAGTCCCAATCACTCTCTCCCAGCATGTAAGTCCATTCTTGGGGGCCGGTCTGTTTTTTAACGGGCCAAGTTTTTAGATATTCCAATGTCTCCACCAACTTCTGTTTCGGAACATCTGCATACTCTTTCTCTAAAAATTCAGTCAGCTTATTCCAATCAGCGGAAAAATACGGCTTTATTTTTATAAAAGAGGGCGCTGACTTTAAAACATATTCAATACGCGAAAAGCGCAGAATAAAATCCACGATCATCTGGCTTTCGTTAGTATTCGCAGGATACCAGTAAGGCTGCGTCATTATTGCGCTCACTTGTTCTGCGGGAAATGGAAGTTCGCGCCCTCGGCGGGGCCTTGGGGCCAGCGCGCGGTGACGGTTTTCAGCTTGGTGTAAAAACGCACGCCTTCCGCGCCGTGCATATGCACATCGCCGAACAGCGAACGTTTCCAGCCGCCGAAGCTGTGGGTCGCGACGGGAACGGGGATCGGCACGTTGATACCGACCATGCCGACCTTGATGTCGCGCATGAAGTTGCGCGCGACGCCGCCGTGGTTGGTGAAAATGGCGGTGCCATTCGCGTATTCGTGGCTGTTGATGAGATCGACCGCTTCCTGATACGACTTCGAGCGCACGAGGCAGAGCACGGGGCCGAAGATTTCTTCCTGATAAATCGTCATGCCGGGCTTGACGTTGTCGAACAGGCAGCCGCCCATGAAATAGCCATTTTCGTGGCCTTGCACTTTCACGTCGCGGCCGTCGACGGCGAGTTTCGCGCCTTCTTTCGCGCCGGTCGCCACATAGCCCTTCACTTTTTCAAGATGCTGCTTGGTGATGAGGGGACCCATTTCGGCCTTTGCATCGGTGCCGGGGCCGACCTTGAGCGCCTTGATGCGCGGGGTCAGCGTTTCGACCAGCGCATCGGCCGTTTTGTCGCCAACGGCAACCGCGACCGAAATCGCCATGCAGCGTTCGCCCGCCGAACCATAAGCCGCGCCCATGAGAGCGTCTGCCGCCTGGTTGATATCGGCATCGGGCATGATAATCATGTGGTTTTTCGCGCCGCCGAGAGCCTGCACGCGCTTGCCGTTGTTGGTACCGGTTTTATAAATGTATTCCGCAACGGGGGTCGAGCCGACGAAGCTGACCGCCTGAATGTCGGGGTGGTGCAAAATCGCATCCACCGCTTCCTTGTCGCCGTGGCAGACCTGAAACACGCCGTCAGGCAGACCCGCTTCAGCCAGCAGTTTCGCCATGAAATCGGCGGCGGAAGGATCGCGCTCGGAAGGTTTCAGAATGAACGTGTTGCCACAGGTGATGGCGATGGGGAACATCCACATCGGCACCATCGCGGGGAAGTTGAACGGGGTGATGCCCGCAACCACGCCGAGCGGCTGGCGCAGGGAATAGCTGTCAACGCCGGTTCCGACGCTGTCGCTGTATTCACCCTTCAGCAGGTGCGGCAGGCCGGTGGTGAATTCGACGATTTCAATACCGCGTTGCACTTCGCCTTCGGCATCGATCTGCACTTTGCCGTGCTCGGTCGAGACGATGCGCGCGAGTTCTTTCGCGTTCTGGTTCAGAAGTTCAAGGAAGCGGAACATGATGCGTGCGCGCTTCATGGGGGTTTGCTCGGCCCAGCTGATGCCCGCTTTTTTCGCCTTCTGCACGGCGGCGTCTATGTCGCTCGTCGACGAGAAGGGCACCTGCCCGATGACTTCGCCCGTGGCGGGATTGTAAATATCGCCGTGGCGTTTTGAATTATCCTGCTGCTGCTTCATTTGAGCCTTCATGGGTTTGCTCGCCTTATATACCGGTGCTGGCAATGATGATGAAATGCGAACGGGGCATCGTCAAATACCTTGTCGAAAAAATGCAAAAAATGTTGAACTGCGCGAAGTTAGCATAAGTTCTTCACGTTATGCAATTGGGGATATAGATTACATAATACAAAGCCGCCTTTGAAAAAAAGCCTATATTTCCGGAGTTATTCGGGGAATACTCTGCACACCTGTTCATTTTCAAGCACGAGTTTAAAAACATGGCACAGCCCGCTCCCATGACAGCAGACAAGTCAAATGACAAGCAGCCCGAAAATCTCGCCCGCGCCTTTTTCCGCCAGGCGGTCGCCCTGCACGAACAGGGCAAGCTCGACGAGGCCGCGATCCTCTACCGCAAACTCTTGCTGCTGAACCCGAAAGACGCATCGTGCTGGCTGAACCTCGGCACACTTTTGCGCGCGCAGGAGCATTTCGAGGCGGCACTTTCCTGCACACGCCGCGCGCTCGAGCTGACCCCCGACAGCGCGTCGGCGCTGACCAATCTCGGCAACGGGCTCTTGGCTGAAGACCAGAACGAGGAAGCGATCAGCGCGCATGAGAAAGCCGTGAAGCTGTCGCCCGACAGCTTCCTCATCCGTTCCAACTACGCCATTGCCCTTCGTGAATCGAGCCGGCAGGACGACGCCATTCCCCAATTCGATATCGCCTGCAACATGAAGCCCGACGATGTGCAGATAAAATGGGAACGCGCCATCACCTATCTCGATGTCGCGCGTTTCAAGGAAGGCTGGGAGGCGTTTGAGATCCGCTGGAAACTCGGCCAGCTGAAAAGCCGCGGTTACACCGTGCCCCAATGGAAGGGCGAAGATTTGACAGGCAAAACCATCGTGCTGCACGAAGAACAAGGCTTCGGCGACACGATGCTGGCCAGCCGCTACATCGCGCTCGTGAAGGCAAAGGGCGCGGCGCGCGTCATTTTACAATGCAACAAGGCGCTGCACCGCCTGTTCGCCAATATCGACGGGCTCGACAAGGCGATGGAGTTCGGACCCGTGGGCGAGGATTTCCATTACCACGTGCCGATGATGAGCCTGCCCGGCATTTTCAAGACCGATTTCACCAACATTCCCGCCGCGCCCAAATTCACCCCCGCGCCCGAACTGCCGCCGCTTGCCGCGCATATGCTGGCAACGTCAAAAGACCGGCTGAAGGTCGGCATCGTCTGGTCGGGCAGCGTGACTTTCGCCCGCAACCGCAAGCGCGCGGTTTCGGCCTCGCGCTTTTTGCCCTTCGCCAACATTCCGGGTGTGCAGCTTTTTTCCCTGCAAAAAGGACCGTGCGAAAAGGAACTCGCCGAAATCGGCGCGCAGAGCCTGATACTGGAGCTTGGCCCCCAGCTCAACGATTTCGCCGACACGGCGGCGGCGGTGAAGGAGCTTGACCTCGTCATCATGACGGATTCATCGGTCGCGCATCTGACAGGTTCTCTCGGCGTTCCCGTCTGGAACCTGCTGTGCTACCGCCCCTACTGGCTCTACACCGACAAGCGCGACGATTGCGCATGGTATCCGTCCATGCGCTATTTCAAGCAGGAAAAGCCGGGCGACTGGGACGGCGTGTTCGGTGATGCCTATGCCGCGCTTGAAAAGCTTGCGGCGAAAAAGCTGCAAACGAAATAACAGGCAACCCACGCAAAAAAAAGCTTACTGACACCCGCCTTCGAGCGGCTGTTCCAGCAATTCGGGCCACTTTACAGTCCACGAACCTGCGACCGGCGTGAGGCTGACGCAGTCGGGGCGGTGAGTGGCTTCGACAAATTTTGCGGCTGTGGGATCTTTCGGGTCGACGAAATGTTTTTGCGGCAGGTGCAGGATTTTTTCCGCGACACCGGTGACAGAGTCAAGCTTGCCGGCGACCGTACGCAGGCTCAACACATCGTCCCGCGCGGCGGCAAGCAGCGCAGCCGATGCCGCGCCGCCAGAAAAGCCCACAAGATTGAAACCGAAAATCCGGTAGCGCGATTTGATATCGTCAAGCGCCGCGCTCAATGATTCAATACAGCCGCTGTCATCCGCAGCGCAGGGGCTGCCGAGATAAAAAACATTCGCCGTAACGTCTTGAGAGGCGAGACCGAGGGCCATGTTGCCATCGCCCTCGATATACACCGCCGCCACCTGCCCCGGCGTGCGCACGCGCTCGGATGCTGTTACGGGGAAAGGCGATGTGGCGATGAGCCGCTTCTCGAAACTGGCGGGCAGCGCGTGGGATGCCACCGTTTTATCTCCGCCGAAATCGAGCAGCTCGCAACCTGCAAGGGCGAGCAGAGACAGCACAGTGACAGCAGCGGAAAAATATCTTTGCAAGCGAGGCACTCCGGCGGTTAAACGCTGAACCATTTTGCGGCATTGCGGCATGTTTTCAAAGGCTGTAAAAAGCTGGAATGTAAGGTTTTTCTGCTGCTTGCTTGTTTTAAAACTGTTATGTATAATTCGACCAGTCATTGAAATCAGGAACCCTTTTGCGCATGAAGAAATTTTTCAACGCGGCAGCCACCAAACTCCGCAATGCCGCAAAATGGTTCAGCGTTTAACCGCCGGAGTGCCTCGCTTGCAAAGATATTTTTCCGCT
>JAYUPV010000325.1:0-4784 GCA_043759865.1 Alphaproteobacteria bacterium
GGCCTCGCCCTGCCCGCCTATGACCAGTGCCTGAAGGCCAGCCACCTTTTCAACCTGATGGACGCGCGTGGCGTGATCTCGGTTGTGGAGCGTCAGGCCTATATCGGCCGTGTGCGCGAACTGGCCAAAGGCTGCTGCGAAGCATGGCTCGGCGCGCCCGTCGAGCAGCAAAAACAGGAGGCCGCGTAACATGGCCGAATTTTTGCTCGAACTGTTCTCCGAAGAAATCCCCGCCCGCATGCAGGTGAAGGCGGCGGATGAGCTGAAGGAATACATCACCAAAGGCCTGACCGCAAAAGGCCTGACCTTCACCAAGGCCGAAGCGCATTCGACCCCGCGCCGTATCACACTCGTCATTGACGGCTTGCCGCTCGAAAACAAGCCCCAGCCGATTGACCGCAAAGGCCCGCGCGTCGACGCGCCGGAACAAGCCATCCTCGGCTTCCTCAAATCCATCAACCAGAGCAACTTCGACCGCTGCGTGCAGGAAGAAAGCCCGAAAGGCACTTTCTGGTTCTACCGCGAAGCGGTGCAGCCGCAGCCGACGGAATTTCTTTTGCAGCAGGTTATCCGCGACACGCTGCATGACGATTTCACCTGGCCGAAATCGATGCGCTGGGCAAATTACAGCTTCTCGTGGGTGCGCCCGCTGCATTCGATGCTGGCGGTTTTCAACGGCAAGCCGCGTGATGCTGATTTCCGCTTCGGCGCGGTCGACGGCCCCCGCTTTGAAATGAAATATTCGGCGGCAACCCAAGGCCACCGTTTCATGTCGCAAGGCAAAATCGAAGTTTCAAACTTCGCAGACTATAAAGAAAAGCTGAAAGCGGCGCATGTGCTGCTCTCGCGCGAAGACCGCAAGGCGATTATCGCCAAGCAATCGCAGGACCTCGCCAACAAAGAAGGCCTCAAAATCCGCGAAGACGAGGCGCTGTTCGAGGAGATCGTCGGCCTTGTCGAATGGCCCGTGCCGCTGGTCGGCACTTTTGAAAAAGAATATCTCGACGTGCCGCAGGAGGTTCTTATCTCCACCATGCGCGGCAACCAGAAATATATCGCGCTGCTGGACAACGCCGGAAAGCTGTCCAACAAGTTCGTGGTCATCGCCAACATGATAACGGCGGATGGCGGCAAGCAAGTCGTGGCAGGCAACGAAAAAGTCCTGCGCGCGCGCCTCTCCGACGCGAAATTTTTCTGGGATCAGGATCGCAAGCAAAAGCTCGAAAGCCGCCTGCCCGCGCTGGAGAAAATTACCTTCCACCAGAAGCTCGGCACGGTGAAGGACAAGGTCGTCCGTCTGCAGGCGCTGGGCAAGGACATCGCTGACCTGCTGAAGTTCGATGCCGCACTTTCGCTGCGTGCAGCGCTGTTGTGCAAGGCTGACCTGACCTCGGGCGTTGTCTACCAGTTCCCCGAAGTGCAAGGCACGATGGGACGCTATTACGCGCTCCACGACAAGGAAAAGCCCGAAGTCGCACAAGCGATTGCGGAACACTATAAACCCGTTGGCGCAAATGACAGCTGCCCCACCGCACCTGTTTCGGTCGTGGTTGCACTCGCCGATAAAATCGACGCTCTGGTCGGCTTCTTCGCCATCGACGAAAAACCGACGGGTTCGAAAGATCCGTTTGCGCTCCGCCGCGCCGCGCTCGGCATTATCCGCATCATCCTCGAAAACAAGCTGCGCGTCTCGCTTACTGCGCTGTTCGGCAAGGCTTACCAGCATTACGCGAACCAGATTAAAGGCCTGCGCCCCGAGGCGGATGTGGCGAAAGACCTGATGCAGTTCTTCACCGAACGCCTGAAAGTCGCGCTGAAAGACCAGGGCGTGCGCCACGACCTGATCGACGCCGTTTTCGCGGCGAAGGCCGATGACGACCTCGCCCGCGTGGTGGCCCGCGTGAATGCCGTGCAGGATTTCATCAAGACCGACGACGGCACGAACCTGCTGGCAGGCTACAAACGCGCGACCAACATTTTGCGTATCGAAGAAAAGAAAGACGGCAAAGCCTATTCCGGCAAAGACGTGAAAGACGCGCTGCTGACCGAAGAACAGGAAAAAAACCTGTTCAAGTCACTCCATGCCTCGGGCGATAAAATCAAGGCCGACATGGCGAAGGAAGACTTCAAGGCCGTGATGTCGGCAATGTCCGGCCTGCGCAGCGCGGTCGACCAGTTCTTCGAGAAAATTCTTGTGAACGCGCCCGACGCAGCCGTGCGCGCCAACAGGCTCAGCCTGCTCGCCGGTATTGCCGGCACCATGAACGACGTCGCGGACTTTTCAAAACTGGAGGGGTAACAGAAATGGCATCCAACGCAATGCTCAAGACAAACGAAAAACCGGAAGGCAAATGGGTTTACAGTTTTGGCAAGGAGCTTTGCGAGGGAGACGCCACGAAGAAAAACCTGCTCGGCGGCAAGGGCGCGAATTTGGCCGAGATGAGCAAAATCGGCCTCCCCGTCCCTCCCGGTTTCGTCATGTCCACCGAAGTCTGCACGCATTTCTACAAAAACAACAACAGCTACCCCGAGGGTATCGAGCTGCAGGTCGACACCGGCCTGAAGCAGCTTGAAAAAGAAATCGGCGCGGTTTTCGGCGACACGAAAAAACCGATGCTGCTCTCCGTGCGCTCCGGCGCGCGCGTTTCCATGCCGGGCATGATGGACACGATTTTGAACCTCGGCCTGAACGATGTGACGGTGAAGGGCCTGGCGACATCCAGCAACAACGAGCGTTTCGCGCTCGACTGCTACCGCCGCCTGATACAAATGTATTCCGATGTCGTCCTCGGCGTCGACCATGACCTGTTCGAGGATATCCTCGACACCTACAAACGCCGCAACAACTGCCGTCAGGATACCGACATTACGGCGGCTGGCCTTGCCGATATCGTCGCGCAGTACAAGGCGATTGTGCAAAAAGAAACCGGCAAGCCTTTCCCGCAAGACCCGCGCGAACAGCTCTGGGGCGCAATCGGCGCGGTCTTCAAGTCGTGGATGACACCGCGCGCTGTCACCTATCGCCGCATCAACGGCATCCCCGAGGAATGGGGCACGGCAGTTTGCGTGCAGGCTGTTGTGTTCGGCAACATGGGCGATGATTGCGGCACGGGCGTTGCCTTCACGCGCAACCCCTCGACCGGCGAAAACAAGTTTTACGGCGAATACCTGCTGAATGCGCAGGGCGAAGACGTGGTCGCCGGCATCCGCACGCCGCTTGAGCTCGAAGACATGCAAAATACCATGCCCGAGGTTTACAAGCAGCTGAATGACATTCGCCTGCAGCTTGAGAAACACTACAAAGACATGCAGGACATCGAGTTCACCATCCAGAACAAGAAACTCTACATGCTGCAAACGCGCGGCGGCAAGCGCACGGCGCAGGCTGCGCTCAAAATTGCGGTCGATATGGTGGAAGAAAAACTGATCACCAAGGAACAGGCCGTCAAGCGCATCAACCCGCAATCGCTCGACCAGCTGCTGCACCCGACGATTGATGCCGCCGCCGCCAAAACCGTGTTGACCAAGGGCCTCCCCGCTTCCCCCGGTGCCGCGACCGGCGCTGTTTGTTTCGACGCCGACGAAGCCGAGAAACTGGCGAAAGACGGCCACAAGGTTATTTTGTGCCGCACCGAAACCAGCCCCGAAGACATTCACGGCATGCATGCGGCGCAGGGCATTTTGACTTCGCGCGGCGGCATGACCAGCCATGCGGCGGTCGTCGCGCGCGGCATGGGCAAGCCCTGCGTTTCGGGCGCGGGCGATGTGATGATCGACCACAAGTCGAAAACCATGGGCATCAAAGGCAAGACGCTGAAAGAAGGCGACATCATCACCGTCGACGGCTCGACCGGCGAAGTGCTGCTGGGTGCCGTGCGTATGCTGCAGCCGCAACTGACCGGCGATTTCGAAACGCTGATGAAATGGGCCGACGATGTGCGCCGGTTGAGAATCCGCGCGAACGCCGAAACGGCGCTCGATGCCGAAACCGCCCGCAAATTCGGCGCGGAGGGCATCGGCCTTTGCCGCACCGAACATATGTTCTTCGACCCCGAGCGCATTTTATACGTGCGCCAGATGATCTTGGCCGAAACGCAGGAAGACCGCCGCGTGGCGCTCGCCAAAATCGAGCCACACCAGAAACAGGATTTTGTAAAAATATTCAAAATCATGAAGGGCCTGCCGGTCACCATCCGCCTGCTCGACCCGCCCCTGCACGAATTTTTGCCGCATGAAGAAACGGAAATAAACGGGCTTGCGAAGTCGCTCGCCCTTTCCGCCGACAAAGTCCGCCAGCGCATCTCGCGCCTGCATGAAGCGAACCCCATGCTCGGCTTGCGCGGCTCGCGCCTTGGCATCGTCTATCCCGAAATCTACGAAATGCAGGTGAAGGCGATATTCGAGGCGGCTCTGGCCGTGAAAAAAGAAACCGGCGAAACCGTCATCCCCGAAGTCATGGTGCCGCTGATTGCGACCAAGGCCGAAATGGATATTTTGAAGGTGATGATTGATAAAGTCGCGGCATCCGTCGGCTTTAAAGGCTACCTCACCGGCACGATGATCGAACTGCCGCGTGCGGCGCTTGCCGCAGGGTCTATCGCCGAATCCGCCGAATTCTTTAGCTTCGGCACCAACGACCTGACGCAGACGACCTTCGGCATCAGCCGCGACGATGCTGGCTCGTTCCTGCCCGCCTACCAGCAAGCCGGAATCCTGCCCGCCGACCCCTTCGCGTCAATCGATGTGGATGGTGTTGGCGAACTGGTGCGTACCGCCTGCGAACG
>JAYUPV010000326.1:0-6085 GCA_043759865.1 Alphaproteobacteria bacterium
GCATTTCTGGAGCGCGCTTGCGATACTCTTGTCCACCGGTTTTGCCGCTCTTACCGGCATGGTGTTCCAGCGTTTCGAAGGCGACCCCGATTTGCGCGACCGTCTGCTGGCGCTGTTCTGTCTTATCACCACGGCGTTCTGCTCCGTCGCGCTCACGATTGAAGTGCACAAGGATTTCCTGCCCGTCGCCTTCGCCGCCGAAACGCTGGCGGTGTGCTGGGTCGCGGCGAAAATAGACATCAAGGCGCTGCGCCAGATTGCGGGCATCTTGTTTGCTGTGTTCCTGTTCCTCATTTTCCCGCAGCTGATGCTGCTCTGCAACCTGACGGCCAACAGCCTGCTGGGGGTGACGCTGACCAACGGCATGCCGGAGCTTGCCAAGCACCCGACCTTCCAGCTCGGCCTGCCGATGGTGATGCTGGGCCTCGGCGCGTGGCTGCTGCGGTCGCGCTATGACAGCAAGCTCGTGGAATTTTTTGAAATGACGATGGTGGGCCTTGGCGCGCTGATGCTCTATTACCTCTCGCGTCACGCGTTCAAAGTACCGGACGATATCGTGTTCCGCAAGGCGGGCTTCATGGAGCGCGGCGTTATTACCAACGTGTTCTTCGCGGCGTCGCTTGCGGTGATTTATGCGGGCAGGCTGTGGAGTCGCCGCGCGCTTCTGTGGAGCGGCTCGCTGCTGTTTGCCATGGCGCTGTTCCGCGTGTTCTTCTTCGACTTCCTCGTTGCCAACCCGCTGTGGAACAGCGGCCAGCTGGTCGGCGCGGTGCCGTTGTTCAACTGGCTCGTGCTGCCCTATCTGCTGCCGGTGCTGTGGCTGTGGGTCGAGGAAAAGCCGCAGTTGCGCATCGCCACCATCCCGCCCGCGTTGCGCGGCGGCATGCTGCTCCTGATGGTGTTCACCTGGGCCACGCTCAACGTGCGCCAGATGTTCCACGGCGCCGACTTGCTCGCTGGCGTGACGGAAAACGCCGAGATTTACAGCTATTCCGCATTGTGGCTCGTCATGGGCGCGGCGCTGTTGTTCCTCGGCACGCTGAAAAAGAACAAGGCCATGCGCGTTGCGTCGCTCGGCCTCATGATTGTCACGGTCGGCAAGGTGTTCCTGTATGACGCGGGCGAGCTGACCGGTCTTTACCGCGTGTTTTCGTTCATGGGCCTCGGCCTCAGCCTGCTGGCGCTCAGCTGGTTCTATTCGCACTTCGTGTTCAAGAAGGAATAATAAATAATGGAACCCAAACCCAAAAAATCCACCGCCGCCCTGCAATCGCGCCCCTACGCGAAAGCAGCGTTTCAATTGGCGAAGGAAAGCTCAAGCGTTGTGGACTGGGAAGAAAAACTGAACGTGCTGGCGCAGCTGGTGCAATTTCCCGAGATTGACAAAATGCTGCGCGACCCGCGCCTCGGCCCCGATGATATCAAAGCGATTATGATCGGCGTGTACGACAAGCTGGAGCTGGGCGAGGAGCAGCGTTATTTTGTGGATGAACTGATTGATGCAAAAAAACTTTCCCTCGCGCCGTGGATTTTCGACAGCTTCGTGAAGGAGCGTAAAAAAGACGAAGGCATCGAAGATGTGCTGGTCACGTCCGCAACAGCGCTCACCGCAGAACAGCAGGAAAATCTGGCGGAATCTTTGCGTAAAAAATTCAACATCCAGGCCACGCCGGTGTTCAAAACCGATCCCGATTTAATCTCGGGCGTGCGTATTGAAATCGGCGAAAAAGTTATCGACCAGAGCGGGCGGGGCTATCGCGAGCGGATGAAAAGCAACGCAAGGCGCGCCGGACCATAAAGAACACCGGTACTTGAATACCCCCCCCACCGACTGCGCGCAGCAAGGACACAGGAAGCACGGAAATCCGCGGCACATACCGCTGCGGAAAACAGGCGCCAAAAC
The DNA here is from genome assembly GCA_043759865.1 of Alphaproteobacteria bacterium. Lineage (GTDB taxonomy): Bacteria > Pseudomonadota > Alphaproteobacteria > Micavibrionales > UBA2020 > JAPWJZ01. The sequence goes on from JAYUPV010000326.1 coordinate 1,904, forward strand.
TTGACTTTCAGGGCTGTGTTATGGTAATAAAAACGCCATGACCAAGACCCATTCCATGCCGTCTTTCACCGCCGCCGCCGCCCCGCCGCTCGAAGAACTTTGGGACGCGATCGAGAACGGCAGCCTCACGCGCGTGAAAGTTTTTCTGGAGGCCAACCCCGACGCGTGGAAAACCGCCGTCACCCACGGCAATAAATTCCAGAAGGGCGACAGCGCCATGCACATCGCAGCGCGGGCGCACAGCACGGAGATTATCGACCTGCTGATTTCAAAAGGCGCGGGGCTTGAAGAACAAAATCCCGAAACCGGCGAAACGCCGCTGCTCGCCTCGCTCGGTTCCACCATCAACGTGCCGAAGCGTCTGATTGAAATTGGCGCGGACAAAAAAGCGCGCGACCATTCGGGCCGCAACGCGTTGCACCTTGCGGCGCTGCGTGGCTATACCATCACGGCGGAAACGCTGCTGAACGCGGACATGGATATCAACGAACGCGACAGACTGGGGCGCACGCCGCTGGTGCTGGCGCTGCAGGGCGGCAATGTTTCCGCCGTGCTGATGCTGCTGAAGAAAAACGCCTCGACCATTATTCCCGATTCAAACGGGGCGATGCCCGCCGACTTTTCCGCCCAGAAAATGCTGGCAGGGCCGGAGGCATGGATCGAGATCGACGCCGATATCCGCAGGAGAAGCGAGAACGAGCTTTTGGCACGCAGCATTACATGGTCAAAAGAAGTGGCTGCAAGATTGAAAAACGGTGCTGGCAGCGACGTTGCCGCACCTGTGAAAGCCGCTTTCAGGCCGCGCCACGTTCAGGGTTTGGACTCATGAAATTTATCAAAATATTCGCCATGCCCGCCTTGCGCGCGCATCCGAAAGGTCGTCTGGCCGTCATTTAAGTTATAAGACGCGCTGACGCGCTCTTGCACCTCCGCACAAGGCGGGGTGGCAACCGTTTGGCGGCTGATTACAAACTCAAAACCTAAGCGTGTTTTTTCCGGCTGTTTCCCAAACCTGTTTTCGAGAATAGCACCGCCACCGGCCGCGTCGATTCAAACTGCGACAGGGCGATGGTGGTGATGGCGAGAATGGGGATGGCGAGGAACATGCCCGGCACACCCCAGATCATGCCCCACATCGCAAGGTTCGAGATAATGAAAATAGGCGACAGGTTCAGGTTGCTGCCCATCAAATAAGGGTCGAGGATGTGGCCGAGGAACGCGTGCGAGGTGCACAGCACCGCAATCACCTTCATCAGCAAAACAATGTCGCCGTGCTGTATCAGCGCGATAAGGCAGGGCGTGGAGATGGCGATGAACGAGCCGGCGTACGGGATGAAGTGCAGGAAGAACGCCATCACCCCCCAGAAGCCCGCGAAATCGACATCGAAATAAGTGAGGATGAGGAAGGTGAGGGTTGAATCGGTGAGGCTGACGAAAGCCTTCACGCCGATGTAACGCTGGATTTTCACGTCGATCACGCGGATAACGCTCCGCACCCGCGCTTCCTGCGTTTTGTCGGGTATCATCAGTTTCAGTTTGCGGTCGAACCAGCGCTGTTCGTACAGCAAAAACCCGACATAGAAAAACACGATCAGCGTCTTGCCCGCCATGCCCGTCAACAGCGCGGCAAAAACGGTGATAAGGCTCGCGATATCGACATAGTTGCCGAAAATTTCCTTGGTCGCTTCGTGCATGGTCGGGATGTGGTCGAGCTTAAAAATGCCCGCCACCTGCGCGAGGATGCGGTCAAAGCTCGCCTGATATTTCGGCGCTTCGCGGATAACGTCGTTGATGTTCGCGCTGACCATTTTGTACAGCATGAACATGACGATAAAAATAACCGCCTGCGCCAGCACATAGCGCCAGAAACGCGGCAGCTTGTACCCCGATTTAGAAGTCAGAAGCCCGAGGAACCGCGCGATGGCGTTGATGAGGTACCAGATGAAAACCGAAATAACGAGCGGCATGATAACCGCGACGCCGATTTTGCAAATGTAAATGAACAGGCAGGCGGCGATGAAGCCGAGCGCGAGGCTGGAACCCTTGCCGAGTTTTTCCGAGGCGATGCTCACCGGTGCGCCCCGGTGGATTCATGCGCGTCTATCTCGCCGGTTTTCGACATCAATATCGCAAGCGGCCTTGTGCGCTGGAACTGCGACAAAATAATAACCGCCGCCGACAAAATGGGAACGGCAAGGAACATGCCCGGCACGCCCCACAAAACGCCCCAGGCGGCGATGGCTGAAATGATGAAAATGGGCGAGAGGTTGAGGCTGTCGCCCATCATGCGCGGGTCGAGGAAGCTGGTGAAAAAAACCTGCAGCGACGTCAGCCCCAGCAGCAGCATCAACAGCGTCGTCGTTTCGGGCGTGTCGACCAGCGCCGCCACCACCGGCAAAATCACCGCCGCGATAGAGCCGACATAGGGGATGAAGTGCAAAATAAACGCCAGCACGCCCCAGAATTCGGCGAGGTTGACGTTAAAGCCTTTCAGCAGCAGCCATGTGGAAATGCCAGCAAGGGCGCTGATGAGTGTCTTGACCCAAATATACCTTTGAATCTTGCCTTCGATGTTCTTGATGATTTTGTGGAACCGCGCCTCGCTCTGCTTTTCGTGCATCATCTCGGCCAGCTTGCGGCCGAAGAAACGCTGCTCGTACAAAAGGAAGCCGGTATAGAACAGCACCACCATGGTCTTGCCGAAAATACCCGAGAAGGTCTGCACCAGCGTTTTAATAAACGCGCCGACATCGAAATAGCCGGCAAGGTCGGACGGGTTGGGGCGGTATTCTTCGGGGAAGTGCGACAGCATGGCGGGAAGCATGGCCTGCAATTTTTCCTGATACTTCGGCGCGGCGCGCATCACCTCCATCGCGTTCACGCTGACCAGTTTGTAGATGAACCACAAACCGAAGCACAGCGTCATCATCGCGAGCAGGAAGCACAAGAATCTGGGCAGCTTGGTGTCGCCAAGTTCGACACGGCCAAGACCCCGCGCCATGGCATTTATGAGGTACCAGACGAAAACCGCGATCACGAAGGGGATGAGGATGGCCGAAGCCTCGAACAGGATATAAACAATCAGGCAAAGGACAATGAAACCAAGGGCATAGCTGGATACCAGCACAGGGGCCGCAGCTTTGTGGGTATTGGTTGTCATGATTTCCGGCTGGCCCTCTTTTTTTCCTTATGTTGACTTTAGAACAAGAGGCACTAGTGTCAACCTTGCAAAGCGAATAGCCGTGCGGGAGAGACCGAGAAATCGGCGCCGAAGGAGCAATCACCCCGGAAAACTCTCAGGCAAAAGGACCGCACGGATACGTCGCTACTCTGGAAAGCAGTTGGATCTGCGCCAAAGGAGCAAGCGCCTGAAAAGGCGCGGAATCTCTAAGGCAAAGAAGACAGAGCGGGGCAAATCCTGATGAACTATGTAAAGGAATTTGCCTTGGAATCCGCTGCCGCAACTCCCGCAGAAACGCTGCTCAAAACCCCTCTCTGGGCGCTCCATACCCAACAGGGCGGAAAAATGGTGCCCTTCGCCGGTTATGACATGCCGGTGCAATATGAAGGTATGGGTGTGTTGAAAGAACACGTGCACACCCGCACCGATGCCGGGTTGTTCGATGTGTCGCATATGGGTCAGGCCGTGCTGAACGGTGCCGATCCTGCTGCATCGCTTGAAAAAATTGTGCCGGGCGATATTCGCGGGCTTGAAGTGGGAAAGATGCGCTACACCGTGCTGCTGAACGAAGAAGGCGGCATTATCGACGACCTGATGGTCACGCGCTGGGATGCGAACCGGCTGTTGCTGATTGTGAATGCGGCGTGCAAGGAAGGCGATTGCGCCTATATCCACAAAAAAATCGGCGGCGAGGCGCGGCTCGAATATCTCGGCTCGCGCGCGCTGCTCGCCGTGCAGGGCCCGAAGGCGGAGCAGGTGGTGTCCCTCTTCTTCCCCGAGGTCGTGCAGATGAAATTCATGACCGCCATGAAGGCCGAATACAAGGGCCGCGAATGTTTCGTTTCGCGCTCGGGCTATACCGGCGAAGACGGCTTTGAAATTTCCGTGCCGGGTGATTTTGCGACCGAATTCGCGCAGGAACTGCTGCAGGAACAGGAAGTAAAGCTCATCGGCCTCGGCGCGCGCGACAGTTTGCGTCTTGAAGCGGGGCTTTGCCTGTA
>JAYUPV010000327.1:0-10271 GCA_043759865.1 Alphaproteobacteria bacterium
GCTAACCTGAAATATGCGGCAGCACCGTTGCCTTTTGATCAGGAAAGGCTCGAAGCCCTGCGGCGGGAAGCAGAGGGCAAAAATCTGTTGCTCTGGGCCAGCACCCATGAAGGCGAAGAAGAAGTCGCGCTTGCAACCCATGCCGCGCTGAAAAAAGAATTCGCCAGTCTTGCCACCATTATCGCGCCGCGCCACCCCGCGCGCGGCGATAGCATCCGCGCCCTCGCGGAAAAAGAAGGTTTGAAAACGTCGCAGCGCTCAAAGGGCGAAGCCCTCGCGGAAATCTATATTGCCGATACGCTCGGCGAGCTTGGCCTGTTTTTCCGCCTGTGCAAAACGACAGTCATGGGCGGCACTTTCGCCGATATCGGCGGGCATAACCCCATCGAACCGGGGCAGCTTGGCTCCGCTGTGTATCTTGGCCCCGTCATGTATAATTTTATCACCATTGCGGAAGATTTCCTGACGGCCGGCGCGGCTGTGCAGGTAAAGGACGCGGCAGAACTGCGTGAAAAGCTGCGCGCCGCTCTCGCCAATCCCGACAGCCTTGCGCCCCTTGCCGCCGCCGCGCGGAACATGACCCTGCAAAAATCGCATATTGTTGACGAACTGGCGGCATTGCTCAGGCCCTTTGCCGATGCGCTGGTACGCACCAAGGTGGCGTCATGATGCGTACCCCGCCTTTCTGGTACCGCACCAGCGAACGCGAAGACCGCCTTGCCGCGACTGTGTTGTCGCCCGCAGGCTTTGTCTATGGCTGGGCGTTGCGCAAGCGGTTTGATTTTTATTATCCCGTGCCGCTCGCCAAGCCCGTTATCTGCGTCGGCAATATGGTGGCGGGCGGGGCGGGCAAAACGCCTGTGGTCATGTCGCTTGTCGGGCTGCTGCAGGAAGCAGGCTATAACCCGCATATTCTGACACGCGGCTATGGCGGCGCGGAGGGTGGGCCGTTGCAGGTCAGCCCGGGGCGCGACACCCCCGCCGATGTCGGTGATGAATCCCTGCTGCTGGTCGAAAAAGCGCCGACCTGGGTTTCCGCCAACCGCCCCTTGGGCGCACAGGCCGCGATTGACTCGGGCGCGTCGCTTATCATCATGGATGACGGCTTTCAAAACCCTTCCATCCACAAAGACTTTGCGCTGGTGGTTATCGACGGCGCGGTCGGCTTCGGCAACGGTAAAATATTTCCGGCAGGACCCTTGCGCGAAGAAATCGCCTTCGGCTTTTCCCGCGCCCATGCCGCCGTGATTGTCGGCGAGGACAAGGCGGGTGTCGCGGCGACAGTTAAAAAATATGCCGATATCCCCATCTTCAACGCCACCCTGAAGCCCGATGCGGGAAACCCCGATTTGTTCGGCAAGCAGGTCTTCGCCTTTGCGGGCATCGGCCGCCCCGAAAAATTCCGCGCCAGCCTGATCGCGGCGGGTGCGATGATCGAGGGCTGGGGCAGTTATCCCGACCATTTCGCCTATGTCGAAGACGATTTGAAAGAACTTGTAGCGGCGGCGGAAGCCAAGAACGCTATCATCGTCACCACCGCCAAAGACCATGTGCGCCTGCCCGCGTCGCTGAAGCCGAAGATCACGAAATTCTCCGTGCTGCTGGAATGGCAGGACCAGACGGCCGTGGTCGCCGCCATCACCGACCACCTGAAGAAAAGCTGGACATGACCAGCGCCCGCGCCGTTCCGTTCCTGACGCGCGTCAGCCATGTTTTTGAAACGCTGGCGGTTTATATCATCTACGGTTTTTTCCGCCTGCTGCCACTCGATGCAGCATCGGGCACGGGCGGCGCGCTCATGCGCTGCATCGGACCGCATCTTGGCATTTCACGCGTGGCTCTCCGTAATCTCGACCGTGCCTTTCCTGAAAAAACGGCGGTGGAGAAGCAGAAAATATTGAAAGGCATGTGGGACAATCTCGGGCGTGTCGCCGCCGAATACCCGCATCTGCGCCGCATGGCCTCCCGCGCCGAATTTTCGGGTGGCGAAATTGTGCCACAGCTGAAAGGCAAGCCCGCTATTTTCGTTTCCGCGCATCTCGCCAATTGGGAAGTCTGTCCCGTGAAGGGACGGGCGGAGGGGCTGCCCGTGCATGTCGTCTATCGCAAGCCCAACAACCCGTGGGTCGACGGGCTTTTGCAGCGCGCGCGCGGTGCGGGTGTGGTCGGGCAGATCAGCAAGGGCGCATCGAGCGCGCGCGAAATATTGTCGGTGCTAAAACGCGGCGGGGGCATCGGCATGCTGCTCGACCAGAAAATGAACGAAGGCATCCCCGTGCCGTTCTTCGGGCATGACGCCATGACCGCGCCTGCGCTTGCGCTGTTTGCGCTCAGGCGCGGTTATCCTCTCCACCCCATGCGCGTCGAAAGACTGGGCGGGGCGCATTTCCGCGTCAGCCTTTATCCTGCGCTCGACATCGCCGCGACCGGCGACGAAGAGGCCGATACCCGCCGCATCATGGTGCAGGTGAACAAAATCATCGAGGCATGGGTGCGCGAGAATCCGGCGCAGTGGCTGTGGATTCACCGCCGCTGGCCCGACAGCAAATAACATAATAAATTTACAACATACTGAAATTTATCGGTTCACCTCAAAAAATTGACATAAATCCAAGTGCTTGCTAGGGTTTAAGCCAAGCCACATAAAACAATATGGAGTCACGATTTGAGCCCCAAGCCGCCTTTGCAGTCCAAAGTCCTCTCTTTTGACCGGGGGTATCTCTGGATCGAGGCGCTGGTGCCGGGGCAGTCGGGGCGTTCAGATGCCGACCCCATCTCGTTCCAGCTTTCTGCCATCAGCGAGATCGCGGGCTTCGGCCCTAAAAATTCCTACATCATGCTTAACACAGGCCGCGAGATTTTGTTCGACCTGTCCTATGACGAACTGCGCGCGAAACTGCGCGATTCAGACGACGCCATGCTCGACCTCAAATCCGTCAGCCGTCTTGCCACGCGCGACGGCTTGAAAAACCAGTTCAACGACGAGGCGCGGCGTGAGGCGGAGACGCTGGCGCAACGCCGCGCGGGGCTGTCCAACAACACCGTTGTAGAGAGCATCACATTTACTGTCTGGGCGCGCAGCCCCGGCAAAGCAGGTTTTAATGAATTCACCTTCAGCGGCAAAGACGTTAATACTGAAGCGATTGCCGAGTTCGACAGCATCATGGGCGGGCGCAACATATCGCTGCACCTGAAAAATCCGGCGGGCACGCCCTTTACCGGCGGCGAGTTCGTGATAGAGATGTCGTTGCGCCAGTTCCGCACGCTGTGTGACGAGGCCTATATGAGTTTGCAGACGACACTCGATCTGCGCGAGGTGTCGCTGCAAAAAGGCACGCTCCTCCCGCCGTCGAAAAAAGCCGCTCCCGCGCCGCAACCCTGAAAAAAAAGAATACAAAAAACCCGCCGGGGAAATATCCGCCGGCGGGTGTTTTTAACTCGTGCCTCGAAGTGTTACGGCGTCGGGGTGACGGTAACGCCTTTGGCAGCGGGATGGGCAACGGCGACTTGTGCGTCGTCGTTGGCAGCGTCTTTCGCAGCGGCTTTGCCGAAGCGTTCCGAAAGGCGATCAAAGATCTCTTTCTGGTGGGCTTCGTTCAGGCTCGACACTTTCCAGCTCACGTCGCTGTACATCTTGCGCTCTTCGATTTCGCGGATCGAGTCGTAGTCGAGTTTCTTCTTTTCTTTCGCACCGTCGTAATCAACGCCCTTGATGCCCTGGAACGCGTCTTTCGTGCGCAGTGCGCCGACGAGCGAGTTGGGGATAATCGCGGGGAAGATCGAAAAGCCGGCGGTGACAGCGGTGACGACAGCCGTGAGAGCTACAGCACCAACCATGGCAGCAACCGGAATGACCGGGATAGCAACAGCAGCAGCAGCAGCGACAACCAGCACATGGCCGGCGGTTGCGAGCAGGCCGCCCGAGGCGATGCCGGCGACCGAGGTCACGCCGCCGAGGCCAGCGAGGCCGACGACAGCAGCGCCGTAACCGGCGATGCCGCCAGCGACGTTACCCAGCCAATGCGAACGGGCATAGTCGCCGTTCGACATGTGGTACATGGAGCGGCCGGTGTTGCGGATGATAATGCCAACGGGCAGGCCGAGAATAGCCTGGTAGCCCGAACGCAGTATGGGGCTGCGACCAATGTCATCGACCTTGCGGCCGAGCCATTGCACGCCTTTAAGCGGCTTTTCGTAGCCGTATTTCACGGTGAAATCCCAAATCGTTTTGGGGATCAGCATCCAGGGAACTTCGCGGCGGGCTTCGAGTTCTTTTTCGGTCAGAACGCGGGGGCCTTTTTTCGCGACAGGAGCAGCAGCGGTTGCTTCTGCAGTCTCTTCGGTTTTCACGACGGTGTCGGTCATCGGGTTGGTGCCTTTCTAAAAAGTAAAATGCGTCTTTGCATGAATGTTCGAAAACTAAATCCCTCTATCCCGCTTCGTGGTGCGCGTCTTTTGAAATCAGGGCGCGCTTCGTCACAGGCGAATCATTCTTCGAAACTTGTGCGGATGCTAGTTATGAAATAGGTTTATGTCCATAGGCTAAATTCTTGAACGGAGTTAAACAAAATAGCGTTGAAATATCAGGGTATTTCGCAGCTTTCATAATGTACCCTATAAGGACATTCATGCCGGCAGGGCAGGTCAAGCGGAGCGCGGGAGCGGTCTTTGAGGTGCGGATGAATCCTGTTATGCATGCGTATGCCGGATAAAATCCACAAAGCGGAGCCCTCCGCTCCTGCTGCTTTTTCTTTTTACCCTTTGCTTGCTGTCCTGATCTGGACAGGGAACATCCTTGTCACCAAGGCGGCGGCGGTGATGATCGAGCCTGCTGCGATTGCGTTGTATCGCTGGCTGCTGGCAGGGCTTGTGCTCACTCCTTTCGTGGCGCGCGGTGTGTGGCGCGAACGTGCCGTTGTTGCCGCTCACTGGCCGAAGCTCGCCTTTCTCGGGCTGCTCGGCATGGCGATGTTTCAGGGGCTTGCCTATGAAGCCGCAAAATCGACCACAGCGGTCAATATGGGCGTTGTGGTGGCACTGATGCCTTTATTTTCCGCGCTGCTCGCAAGCCTGCTCGCGGGGGAGGCTTTAAGCCCGGCGGGCATTGGCGGAGCGGCATTGTCGCTTGCGGGTGTCTTGGTTCTCTGCACCCACGGGCAGCCTGCTGAATTTTTCCGGGGCGCGGTGCATATCGGCGATGTGCTGATGCTTGTGGCTGTCGCTTCCAATGCGCTTTATGGCGTGCTGCTGCGGCGCTGGGCCGTTCCGCTGTCGACTTGGCAGCAGTTATATGTGCAGGTCGTTTTCGGCGTGTTGGTCCTTTTGCCGTTCTGGTGGCTGGCGCCTGCGTCGCCCGTGACGGCGCAGAATATTCCGCTCATCCTGTATGCGGGAATTCCCGCCTCCATCGCAGCACCGTTTTGCTGGATGAGCGGCATTAAAAAAGTCGGCCCCGCCCGTGCCAGCTTGTTCATGAACCTGCTGCCTGTTTTTGTCGCGCTTGCCGCCTATACCTTGCTGGCCGAACAGCTGCACGGCTATCACGCCGCAGGCGGGGCGCTCGCGCTTGCGGGGGTGTGGTGGGGGCAGGGGCGCAAACCGGCCAAAATACCGGCCAGTTAAGCCGCTTTGGATTTCTTTTGCAGCAGGGGCTTCAGGTATTCGCCGGTATAGCTGCGCTTTTCGCGCGAGACTTTTTCAGGCGTATCCTGAATGATGATTTCGCCGCCCTTGTTGCCGCCTTCGGGGCCGATGTCGATGATCCAGTCGGCGGTCTTGATGACTTCGAGGTTGTGCTCGATAACCACGACTGTGTTCCCCTGATCGACAAGGCGGTGCAGAACTTCCAGCAGCTTGCGCACGTCCTCGAAATGCAAACCTGTGGTGGGTTCATCAAGGATATATAAGGTGCGGCCTGTCGAGCGTTTTGAAAGTTCCTTCGACAGCTTCACGCGCTGCGCCTCGCCGCCCGACAGGGTGGTGGCGCGCTGGCCGACATGCACATAGCCAAGGCCGACTTCCTTCAGCGTTTCCATTTTTTCGCGGATAGACGGCACGGCCTTGAAGAAATCCGCCGCTTCCTCGACCGTCATGTCGAGCACTTCGGCGATGGACTTGTCCTTGTATTTCACTTCCAGCGTTTCGCGGTTATAGCGCGTGCCTTTGCAGGCATCGCAGGTGACATGCACGTCGGGCAGGAAGTGCATCTCGATTTTAATCACGCCGTCGCCTTCGCAGGCTTCGCAGCGCCCGCCCTTGACGTTGAACGAAAACCGCCCCGCGCCATAGCCGCGCGCTTTTGATTCAGGCAGCCCCGCATACCAGTCGCGGATGGGCGTGAACGCGCCCGTATAGGTGGCGGGGTTCGAGCGCGGGGTGCGGCCGATGGGCGACTGGTCGATGTCGATAACCTTGTCGATATATTCAAGCCCCTTGATGTCGTCATGCTCGGCCGGATGCAGGCGCGCTTTCATCAAACGCCTTGCGGTTGCGGCATAAAGCGTATCGATGACCAGCGACGACTTGCCCGAGCCGGAAACACCGGTGACGCAGGTGAAAGTGCCGACGGGGATTTGCGCATGCACGTTTTTCAGGTTGTTGCCGCGCGCGCCCACGACCTCGATCATTTGGGTCGCGGCGCCTTTTTTCGTTTGCACGGTTTTGCCTTTGCGACGTTGCGCCGGAACCTTGATTTCCTTTGTGCCGTTCAGGTATTGCGCGGTCAGGCTGTCTTTGTTTTTCAGTATTTGTTCGCGCGTGCCGGTCGCCACCACTTCACCGCCGTGGATGCCCGCGCCGGGGCCCATGTCGATGATATAATCGGCGGTCTGTATCGCGCCCTCGTCATGCTCGACGACCAATACCGTGTTGCCAAGGTCGCGCAGGCGTTTCAGCGTGTCGAGCAGGCGGTTGTTGTCGCGCTGGTGAAGACCGATGCTCGGTTCATCCAGCACATACAATACACCCGTCAGGCCGGAGCCGATTTGCGAGGCGAGGCGAATGCGCTGGCTTTCCCCGCCCGACAGCGTGCCGGAGCGCCGCGCCAGCGTCAGGTAATCAAGCCCGACGTTCAACAGGAAGCTCAAGCGGTCGTTGATTTCCTTCAGAATGCGCACGGCGATTTCGCGGTCTTTTTTGTTCAGCTTTTCCATTAGCGCGCCGAACCACGCATGCGCGCCCTCGATGGATAGCAGCGAGACTTCGCCGACATGCTTGTTGTTGATTTTAATGCACAGCGCCTCGGGCTTCAGCCTGTAGCCTTTGCAGGCATCGCAGATATGCTCGATTTTGTACTGGTCGAGGTCTTCGCGCAGCTGGAAGCTATCTGTCTCCATGTAGCGGCGGTGCAAATTCGGAATCACGCCTTCAAATTTGTTGCTGGTCTGGTAATCCTTGCTGCCGTCCCAGTATTTGAAGGTGATTTTATCGTCGCCCGTGCCGTGCAAAATCGCGTCCTGCAATTTCTTGGGCAACCTTTCCCACGGCGTGGTCATGTTGCCCTTAAACGCGCGGCACAGGCTCTCCAGCGTTTGCTCGTACCAGCCGGACGATGAATTCGCCCAAGGCGCAACCGCGCCTTCCTTTAATGACAGCGCAACATCGGGCACGACCATGTCGGGGTCGAAAACCATTTTGTTACCAAGCCCGTCGCAGGCGGGGCAGGCGCCGAAGGGGTTGTTGAAGGAAAACAGCCGCGGCTCGATCTCCGAAATCGTGAAGCCCGAAACGGGGCAGGCGAATTTGGCGGAGAAAATCTGCTCCTCTTTGTTCTCGGCGTTCTCAACGATAACAAGACCGTCCGACAACCTGAGCGCGGTTTCAACGGAATCGGCAAGGCGGTTGCCAAGATCTTTTTTCACCACAAGTCGGTCGACCACGACATATATATCGTGCTTGATTTGTTTATCGAGCGCAGGCACGGCATCAAGCTCGTAGAACTTGCCGTCGATTTTCACGCGCTGGAAACCTTTTTTCTTCAGCTCCTGAAATTCTTTCCGGTACTCGCCCTTGCGGCCGCGCGCAATGGGCGACATGAGGTAGAGTTTCGTGCCCTCTGCCATCGCCAGAATCTGGTCGACCATCTGGCTTGCCGTCTGGCTGGTGATGGGTTTGCCCGTGGCAGGCGAATAGGGCACGCCGATACGCGCCCAGAGCAGGCGCATATAGTCATGAATCTCCGTCACCGTACCAACAGTCGAGCGCGGATTTTTCGAAGTGGTTTTCTGTTCGATGGAAATAGCGGGCGAAAGGCCTTCGATAGAATCAACATCGGGTTTTTGCATCAGCTCCAGAAACTGCCGCGCATAGGCCGACAGCGATTCCACATAGCGGCGCTGTCCTTCCGCATAAATCGTATCGAAAGCGAGCGACGATTTGCCCGAGCCGGAAAGGCCGGTGATGACCACAAGCTGGTCGCGCGGTATCTCCACGTCGATGTTCTTGAGGTTGTGTTCCCGCGCGCCCTTGATGCGGATAGATTTGTTATATGCCTCGGCCATTGCTTTCCCCCGAAAACCCTAAAATAAGGCGATTTCCGCCCTCCGCAAGTACAGGAACAAATATAGAACACATGTCAGGGAATTGTCCAATCCTTGACAAGGATGCTGCATTCAATATAGTTTGTCATAAAATTAGTCAACAAAAAGGGTGATCTTATGTCCGACCTCAAAGCACAGCTGAAACAAATTTTTGCCGCTTCCGGCCTGAAGGGCAAAGAGCTGAAACAGGCGCTGCGCGAAGTGGTCAAGGAAAACTGGCCCGACCTGCCGCCCTGGACCACGCTCGATGGCGCCGTCATTAATGAAGTGCAAACCGCGACCGCAGGCTCGGGCGTTGTGCTCGCCTTCACCGATACCGACGGCGCACGCAAAGTGGTGCTGGCCGAAGCGGGCGACCATTACAAAAACGCGACCGGCGCATTCATGATTCCGGGCGGCTTTATCAACCTGACCGAAACGCCCGGCTCGTCGCTTGTCGCGGCCTCGAAACAACCCGAAGACGGTCGCACGGGTGCTGCGCGCGAAATCGAGGAAGAGCTGAAACTGCCGGGCGGCGCGCCGCTTCTGCAGGTCGATCCCGCACGCCTGAAACCCATGGATACGCTGACTCTTGCCCTGCGTGGCGAAACGCGCATCGTGATGGGCTTCCTGCTCGAGTTGACCGATGCCGAGGTTATTTCCGTGAAGGCGCATGTGGCGAAACTGGCGGCAGATCCCGCTTATCAGGCCGCGACCGCGAAGGAAAGCAACAACCACGACTCAGGCCGCCCCGAAGTCAGCAACGTCGCCATCGTGGCGCTTGCCGATATGGTCGCCGGTAAAACCAACCTGCTGCACAAAGACCAGCAATCGCTGTTCAAGCAGGTTGACGCGCATTTCAAGGCCATCGATAAGGCCGTGAAAGCCGCGCGCTGGTCGCCGCCCTCCATTCACTAAGACCGGGTCAATATCCGCGCTTTCCACAGCCCTGCCCCCGCGCTATGATGCGGGATGCAACCCATGAACAATTCCGGCATCCCGCCGAAGGAAATGCCGCTGACCAAGAACGAAGTCGATGACTTTGTGGCGGGCGTCGAAGGCTTGCGAAAAATCATGCAGTCGAAAGGTTTTTCCCCGCACGCCGTCGGCATGCTCGGGTTCGACCTGACAAAATTCGACGGCGGCGACAGCGGCACGCCCTATTACGTGATCGGCATTCAAGGCCCCGGCTCGCTGACCGTGCTGAACAAGGGCAATGAACAGCCCGTCACTATGGCGCCGAAAAAACAGGCCGTGCTGCTGGCCGTTGAAGTCGGCATGAACCTGTTCGACAAGGTCGATATGCGGCTTCAGGAAAAATTTAACCTTGCTGCAGATACTGTGGCGCGGAATTTCGAGCCGGAAATATTCTTCGCCCGTTTTGAAACCGCCACCAGCCGCGACATTCCGAGCTACTTCAGGGCGCTGAACGAGCTGGCGGAAGAACGCTTCGCCCAATTCAATGTCCCGCCGCACAAGGCACCGCCGCATATCAAGCCCCTCGTGCCGCCCCAAAAGCCGCCGCAAAAACAACCGCAAAAACCGCCACAAAAGCCGCCCACAACTGGCCTCTGAGACTTTGCGTGTAAAACGTCATACGGCCTGCTTGTAACCAAGCAGGCCGTACACGTATGGAGAGAGAGTAATATCCCTTGAAGCCCAGTCCGAACCCCGGGGGAGGTGGCTCGGGAAAAGGCTTGTACACATGCGACGGTGAAAACACCGGTTCCGAATTCACCCGTTCAGGAAGAGAGA
>JAYUPV010000328.1:0-3303 GCA_043759865.1 Alphaproteobacteria bacterium
CCGCAATACGCAGGCGCGTGTAAATATCATCAGGGGTCTGGATGCGCCAGACATCGGGGAAGGACATGGTGTAGTCGTTCACCACATCGCGCCAGACGAAGGTGTCGGCCTCGGCCTTCGGCGCAAGCGCCACAAGCGAAACAGCCAGCACGGCAAGGGCGATAAATCTTTTCATCCGCAAAACTCCTCTAAATTCGTTCCCGATTGTGGCCTGTTTTTCGGATTTTGGGAATAGCTAAAGGGCTGTTTTCCGGCGGGTTTTTCTGTATCATGCCCATTAGAGACATAAAACGCCCGACATAGTCAGCTTATGAAAAAAACCGAGAGTATCGCCAACGCCGCCATGCTTCTGGCTACCAGCATCCTGCTCTCGCGGATTCTCGGCTATGTGCGCGAAATGCTGCTGGCGTGGAAATTCGGTGCCAGCGGCACGACCGACGCCTTTTACGCCGCCTTCCAGATACCCGATATATTGAACAACATGCTGGCGGGGGGCGAGCTTTCCATCGCCTTCATTCCGCTTTACCTGCGTATCCTCGCCAAAAACGGCGAAAAAGCGGCGCATGAAATGATGGCGACGCTGCTCGGCAACATGGGCGTGCTGGTGGTGGTGATGACCGGACTTTTGTGGGCCTTCGCCGACCCGCTGATCCGCTTCCAGTTCCCGAATTTCGACGCCAAGACCACGGAAATGACCGTGAGCCTGACGCGCATCGTGTTGCCAGCGCAAATATTCTTTATCACCGGCGGCATTATTCAGGCCGTGTTGCTGGCGCACAAGCATTTTTACGCGGCGGCGCTCGCGCCCCTCGTCTATAACGCCTGCACGATACTGGGCGGCGTGCTGCTGTATAACACGTGCGGCATTGCTGGATTTTCCATCGGCACGCTCATCGGCGCGCTGCTCGGCCCGCTTTTGATGCCCGTGCTGTTCGGGCGCAAGCATATTCCGCTGAAATTCCGCATCAAGTTTACCGACAAAAATTTCCTTATCTATCTCGGTATCGCCCTGCCGCTGATGTTCGGCACCACGCTTTTGACGCTCGACGAATGGTATGGCCGCTGGTTCGGCGCGCTTTTGGCAACGGGCACAGTCGCACATATATCTTACGCACGCCGCTTGATGCAGGTGCCGATCGCCGTGATTGGTCAAGCGATTGGCGCGGCCGCGCTGCCGACACTCGCGAAACTGTGGGCAGAGGGAAAAACGGCGGAGCTGAACAAGACCCTGCTGCAAACGCTTAAAACCGGCATCGCGCTTTCGGTTATTGCGGGGGCTGGTTTCTTTGCGCTTGCCGCGCCCATCGTGTCGCTTGTCTACCGCCACGGCGCGTTCACGACCGAAGACGCGGTAATCGTGGGCGTGCTGACGGCGGTGCTGGCCTTTGCCGTGCCGGGCTGGATTGTGCAACAAATTATCTCCCGCGCCTTTTACGCACGCGGCGACACGCTGCGCCCCATGATCCTCGGCAGCGTGCTTTCGCTGCTGGCGATTCCGCTTTACATGCACCTTGCCAAGGCAAGCGGAGTGGAGGGTATCGCCTTTGCGGGCGTCGTCGCCATGACGGTGAACGCCTTCGCGACTCTTTTATATGCCCGCAAGCTGCACGAAGCGCCGCCCTTTGCGCCGCTGTTAAAGGCTTTCGGACAGGCACTCGCCATCGCGCTTCCTTCTGTCGCGGCGGCGAAGGCTATGCTGTGGGTGCGCGCGGGCCATATGCCCCTGCCCGAGCTTGGCACCAAATGGATTTCGGCGATTGATATCGCCCTCGGCGGTGCGGCATTCGGCATTATCGCCCTGCCCGCCCTGCTGTTATTCGGGGAAGAGGGGTTGAGAAACTGGGTGCGCGGCATTATCCGGCGGGTTATTGGGCGTTGAACGCGTACTTATCATTTGCCTTAGCATAAGGACTTTGTATAAAGTGCTGGCATGGCCGCCGCCAACAAAGAAAAAGACTGGTTCGGATATAAAAAAGTAGACCCGCGCGAAAAGACGCGGATGGTCGAATCCGTGTTCGACAGCGTGGCTTCGCGCTATGACCTCATGAACGATCTGATGTCGGGCGGCATCCACCGTTTGTGGAAAAAACGTTTCGTGCAAATGATGAGCCCCCGCCCCGCGCGCCGTCTGCTCGATGTCGCGGGCGGCACGGGCGACATTGCATTCCGCTACCGCGCCACGGCTGGAGAGTCCGCCGACATCACCGTCTGCGACATCAACCGCGAAATGCTGAAGGTGGGCCGCAGCCGCGCCATCGACCGTGGCTATGTGAACGGCTTTGACTGGGTCGCGGGCAACGCCGAAAAGCTGCCCTTCGGCAATCGCGAGTTCCATTTGTATTCCATCGCCTTCGGCCTTCGCAACGTGACGCATATCGACGATGCGCTGTCGGAAGCGTTCCGCGTGCTGAAACCGGGCGGCCAGTTTTTCTGCCTCGAATTCAGTCACCTCAAAAACGCCGCGCTGCAAAAAATCTATGACGAATATTCCTTCCGCATCATCCCCGAAATCGGCGAGCGTGTGGCGAAAGACCGCGCGAGTTACCAGTACCTCGTCGAAAGCATCCGCCAGTTCCCGAAGCAGGCCGAGCTGAAGGCGCGGATGGAACAGGCCGGATTCGAACGTGTGACGGTCACAAACCTCTCCGGCGGCATCGCAGCTATCCATACCGGCCTGCGCGCTTAAAACCCTGTGAAACAGCCGTAATCCCCTCTATAGCCCTCCCTCGCGACACTCCTCCACCTCCCTTTTATTTGCATTATGTAAAATATGGGTGTATAATGGATGAACTTCGGGGGAAGTCGAAACAAGGGGTTTTTACATGCTGGATCTGGCCGAGAGCTTTAGAAGAATCCGCGAATTTTTCCTGCCGCAAAGCCTCGCGCGCACAAGCATCAATTACACTCCCGCGCCCGGCGACATCACACTTGCAAGCGACATGGCCCTGCTTGTGATCGACGTGCAAAAAGAATACGCCGACCCCAAGGGCGACAGGGGCAATAGTGAAACCAAGGCTGTTTCAAAGCGCATCCGCGAGCTGGTGCCGGAATTCCGCAAGGCGGGCATCCCGACCTATGTGATTTATTTCTCCAACAAGTCGAAAAAAGCGCACCAGATAGACTTCTACGAATTCAAGCCCGAAATCGGCGATGTGCTGGTGGCGAAAAACCGTGACTCGGCCTTCGCGGGCAGCAACATACAGGAAATTCTCGAGAAGCACGGGCGCAAAAAACTGCTCGCCTGCGGCTTCAACCTTAACGCCTGTGTTTATTCGACCGTGATGGACGCGCGGAAACAGGGCT
>JAYUPV010000329.1:0-2128 GCA_043759865.1 Alphaproteobacteria bacterium
AACCGATGTCGAGAATCAAAAAAATATACGGGTCAAAGGAGTCGGCGTAAATTTAAATCCCAACTCACCCTCAATCCGCCGCGCCAAAGGGCGGGGGGAGACTCATGAGTCTGTTTATAATGCAAAACCCTAGTTCTTCCCGCGATCCGCGACTTGCTGGGGCACGTCGGGGTTGTCGACCAGCTTTTTGAATTCGGTTTTCATCAGGTCGACATATTGTTCCTCGTCGGAGCCGAGGAAGTCATAGAACGCGCCGCCGAGGACATCGACCATGGGGTTCAGGTGTTTTTCGGTCATCATGTGTTTGTACTGCGCGAGGGCGAAGTTGTAGGTGACTTCCATTTTCGGCCATTTCGCGCGTTCAGGGCCGGAGAACATGAAGTGGATGGCGTCAGCCACCATATACGGCACGCCTTCGCGCGGCAGACCGGTGAACTGAGTGATTGCATCCGACAGGCAGGCGACCATGCCGCAGATGACGGTGTATTGTTCCCAGGTCGGCGCTTCCTTGAACGCGGCGGCGCGGAACAGGTCGTCGACGGTCAAGATAACCGCGAGCGTGGAATTGCTGGAGAGCTTTTTGATCTCGTCGCCTTCTTCAAGCGGCGGGGCCTTGCGCGCGATAAGCAACTGGCGCACGCGTTCGGCGCGCTGCTGGGGGGACATGCCTGCGCCCCTCGGTTTCGGCTTGTCTGCTGCGGTCATGTGGCTTCCCCCGAGGTTAGAATGTTTCAAGGATTTGAAGGTACAACCGCCCTTACTGGGGGTCAATGCGCCAGAAATCGACTTTATGGTAATAAAGTTACGTTAAAAGCGCTGGCGCGGCAACAAAACCCTTCTTATTATGAATTACACGACAGATTTGAACAGTGACGAGGAATGCGCGGCTTTTTCAGGCCGTGTGGAAGTATTACGGGATGAAAAAGGCAAACGCAGCGTCATTCGATTTCAACAAGGCCGCGCGCAAGGTGATCAAAGACCACCCGAGCTTGCGCGGCCGCACGCTTTTCATCCACGCGGCCAATGACGATTTCGCCGATATCGAACAAAAACTTTTGAACCGCGACGCCGACGAAGATGACATCGAATTCATCGGCAAAGTCGTGCGCGACGCGAAGCGGCTGAAGACTTCGTACAACCAGGAAGTCAATCTCGGCAAAAAATCTGTGAGCGTGCTGGTTTTCCATCCCGACAAATTCCCCGTGTTCGGCCGCACCCCTGGCGCGCGCGACGATGCGGGGACTTTCGACCATGAAACCGGCCATGCGCTCTCGCCCGAAACATCGGGCACACTGTCGGAAAACACCGCCGATGCCTATGCCGCGCTCCGCCACCTGCAACGCTTCGATGGCGACACCGAAGACCTCGACTATGCCGGCTGGAAACGCGCCGCTGTTTTTATGCTGCGCGGCACGACCTCGCACCTGACCACGCTGACGCTCGACAAAATTTCCATCGATGCGAAAACAGCCGGTTTCATGTCGCTCTCTCCCGCCGGAACTTTGCAGGTGGCGAAGGACTATGCGAAAAAAAATACCCCCTCGGCGGCGAAGCTTGCGAGCCTCAGGGAAGCGTTCAAGCCCATGAAAGGCCTCGAAGGCGCGAAGGCGTTCAGGGCACTCGGGAAAATAACCCTGAAGGCGAAAAGCGGCTCCGATGCCTTTTACCTCGGCGCGCGCGTGTTGCAGGGCGCGCTGCAAGAAGGCGGCATCACCCTCGACGGAGAGCATATCGAGCTCAAGGGCCGCGAATGGAACAAGCTCCGCCAAAAATTATCTGCTAGGATAGGCAACAGCCGCGCCCTGCGGCGGTAACGTTTTTTCCGAGCCGCGAGTCCGCATGATCAAAACAAGAATATTCATCGGCCTTTTCGCCCTGCCCTTCCTGTGCACCGGACTCTGGATGCTGTGGTCGACCACCCATTCCCTCATCGAATGGGGCAACATGAAGGGCTGGGAGCCCGTCAGAGCCGAGCTGGTGCGCGGCGGCTATAACACGCATTCCGACAGCGAAGGCGGCTCGACCTATTCGGTATTCGCCGAATATACCTACAGCATCAACGGCCAGAACTATACCGGCCAGCGCGCCGCGATAGAGAGCGGGGCCGACAATGTGGGAGATCGGAAGG
>JAYUPV010000330.1:0-3948 GCA_043759865.1 Alphaproteobacteria bacterium
CAATTCATCAAGAAAACACCGCCCCAGCCAGCGCCCATTCCGCCCGTGCAACCCTGATGGCATCACGCAGGCACAGGGCAGAGGACGAACAGGAAGTCAAAATCAGGCTGTCCCGTGGCGACCTTGAAAAAGTGTTCAACGCCCTGAACCGCGATTACAAGCCGGGCTATCTCGACCGCAAATACATGCCGCGCCATTACTACGACACGCCCGACCTGCTGCTCGACCAGAACGATATATCGGTGCGCCTGCAATATAAAGAAGGCAAGGAAAATGCCGTCGGCGGCTACGAGCAGACGGTAAAGTTCGAGATCCCCCATGCGACAACGCTCGCCAAGGGCGCTAGCCTGCGCCGCGAAATCAAAGACCCGCGCCCCGACCACACACCCTCCCTTGCAATCGTGAAAGAAGCGCATGCAAAAGCCATGCTGAAGCCGTTTGTGCGCCGCAAGCTGCAGCATATTTTTACCGCCGCCATCGAACGCCGCTATTTCGAAGTGGAAATCGGGCGCGGCAGAAAAAAGGGCACGGTCGAGGTCGCCTTCGATGTGGGCGAAATTATTTTGCAGCAAAACGGCCGCCATTATCCTTTTTATGAAATCGAGATCGAGCGCAAAAAAGGCCCGGCCGAAGCGGTGGATGTGCTGCGCGAGGGAGTCATGGCCATCGCAAAATCGGCCAGAATACAGCTCCAGTCCAAGGGGCGGCAGGGTTCTATCCGCCACCGGCAGGCGACCGCGCATCTGAAACGCCAGCCCTGATAAAAAACCGTCTTTGTGGCGGGGTTGATATAACGGCCGCCTATTGCCTATACTGATGGCGCAGGCCGCTTTCATGAACAAGAAGAATATCAACAGGCTTTCCCGCCGTCTCAGCCTCTCCATGATGGCGGGGCTTCGTTATCATGGCGGTTTCATGATCGCCTTCCCCTTCATCTTTTTTGCCGCCTATGCCGCCGAAGACATTCGTGCCAGCGCTGTCTGCATGGCGGTCATTGCGACTGTCGCGGCGCTCTGGTTCTGCACCTGGGATTTCGTGCGCGTGGCGGTGAAGCGCGGCTCCGAGCCCTTTTGCGCCGTCTGGCTGAAAATCATGTCGCAGGACACCGTGCCGCAACCGGAAGGCGATAACGCGCCGCGCGGCTATTCCTATATGCCAGCCGCGAAGGGGCTGTTTTTCCTGCGGCTCGGGGCGGCGGCCGTCTGGGGCGTCGCGGGGCTGGCACTTTCGTTTTATGCGGGCATGCCGTGGCCGATGGCATTTGCGCTTGCGCTGCTGCTCTGGGTCATGGTCGAAAGGTTTTTTGCTGGCGCGGCAGATGCGCCAGCGCCTCGCGGCGGAGCCGGCGCATGCGGGTATCGAGGACAGGGGCGTGGCTATTCTCGACTCCAAAGATACCGGGCTTGCCAAGGCCCGCCAATTTCTCCATCAGGTCAAAGATTTTTTTGTGTGGGGCTGGATCATCTCGCCGTTGTGTCTGGTGCTGTTTTTCTTCGGTCTTGGCGCCGTCCCGCGCGACGAAGAGCCGGAGGTTGAGGCGTTTTTCAGCCAGCCCGTCCACCTGCCCAAGGCGATGAGCGGGTTTTATCCGCTGCTCGGCCTCTACGCCCCGCTTGGCACGGCCGATATCGCAAGTTTCGGCAGACAGGAGCTGGAACGCCTCTTGAGTGGCGGCGCGCCGGACACGACAACGCTGGAGAGCCTTGCACCCGGGCTTGATGCGGCCCTGCGTACCCAGACCTGCACCGGCCCGAAACCCGTACTGCCCGTTCTGCCCGTGCTGGAAGAAAAAGATTTCCCGCACCCGCCGCCGCTGCCCAATCCCTCAGACTTGCCGCTCCCGCCACCGCCTGCTGCCGTGCCAAAACCGCTCGTGCCTGACATCCCCGCGCTGCCGCCGCCCTGTTTCTACGTCGCGGACTGGAAACCGGTGCTGGAAAAACATGCGGAGCTTATCAAACGCTACCGCAGCCTTTATGCCTTCGAAGACTTTCGCGGGACGGAGGCGCTTGACGCCCCCCATCTGGAAAGGCGATTTGCTGATGAGCCTTGCGCGGCTGTCCAGTCTTGCAACCGTCGACCGCGCTTATCGCGGCGATGCAGAGGGCGCGATGCAGGAGCTGCTCGCGCATGCGTTGTTCGCGCGGAAACTCATCGAAACGCCGCAGTCGCTGGTCGGCTTCGCCATCGCACTGTCGGTGGGCAACGCCGCGCTCTCGCCGCTCCCCTATATTTTGTCGAAGGACAAGTCGCTGGTCGTCAAATACCGTAAGGAGCTGGAGGCGGCGCTGGTTTTCGCAGAACCCGGGCGTTTCGACTACACCCCTATCTGGGACACAGAGATCCGCACGGTGCGCTACCTGATGGAGCGGCAGCGCCGCCATTTCATCGGTGGCTCTACGAATGAACTGGGCCGGTTTATCACCGAAACCATGTTTGGCCCCGGGCTCAACCGCGTCTTCAGGGAAAAGATGTTCGAGCTGCATGAAAAAATGAAGGCGGCGTTCGTCATAAAAGACCCCGCCACGCGCAGAGCCGCATTGCAGGCGGTGAACAAGGAATTCGACAGGCCTGAATACTGGTACTTCACCCGCTATGCCGATATCACGCATCTTTATCCCAGCATGATGATGGGCCTGCTTGCGGGCGGCATGACCTCCGGCACAATCATCATGTTCGATGATAGCGGCATGTATGTGAACAAGCACCGCGAGCGCCTTGCCCTCATCGACGCGGCGGGGCAGGGGCTGTGGCCGGATGCCATGCCCGATTACCTTAAATCCGCAGCCGCCCGCAACCCGCTCCTTGGCGAAGTCATGTCAGGCCAGCCGTTTTACTGGAATAACGACACGAAAAGCATCTGCTATGACCTTGTCGAGCCCTATTTCACCGGCCCTTTCCCTGTCTGCTTCGACACCTTCCCTTATGTGGGCGATGCGGGCGAGTTGAAGTAAAACCCCAGCTTCTGATGCTTTAGTTGAAGGGTTGCATAAAATTCATTGTTTTTGCCGCGCAATATAACGCATACTTATTTCAAGAGACTGTAACAATCTGATTCTCATGAAAGAGGTAAGATGACAGCGCCCAAGCCCCCGAAGGGAATGAAATCCTGGCTTGTCCAATGCTCCGTGGACAACTTTGAACACGCCGCCTATCTTTCCGCCGTCTTTTCCGAAGTTTTGGCTGTGAACGAGCAGGCACTCAACCTTCAGGTATCCACCATGAACGACCGCCTGCGCGGGCAGTTCGAAAAGCTGGGCGCAGCCGTCAGCCATCAACAGCCGTGCCAATCATAATCACCCTCACCCTCCCGATGCCTGTCAAAAAGCTGCCAGAGTCCGAAGTCGAGCATGAGCTCAAGATTCAGCTGTCGCAGCGTGACCTTGAAAAAGTGTTCGTGGCGCTCAAGAAAAAGGCCGTTGGCAAGAAAATCGAGCACAAATATCTGCCCCGCGCCTATTACGACACGCACGACCTGTTGCTCTACCGCCATTCCATTTCCGTCCGCATGCAGTACAAGCCCGGCAAGAACGGCAAGATGGGCTCCTATGAACAGACCGTGAAGTTCGACCTGCCACCCGGCGAGGAAGTCGCCAAGGGCAGTTTCCTGCGCAAAGAATGCAAAGACCCGACCCGCGACTATGTCCCCTCGCTCGCAAAAATTACCGACCGCGAGGGCAGGGCGACCGCCAAGCCTTTCCGTAATAAAAAGGTCAAACACATATTCACCGCCGCCATCGAACGCCGTAGTTTCGAGCTGAAGGCAGGCCGCGGCAAAAAAAGCGGCGTGGTCGAAGTGGCTTTTGACGTGGGTGAAATCATCCTCGACACCAACGGCCGCCGCTACCCCTTCTCGGAAATCGAGATCGAAATGGTCAAGGGCAATGCCGAGGCAATTGCGCTGGTGCAAAAGAAAATCAAGAAGCTCGCCCGCTCGGCCAAGCTTCA
>JAYUPV010000331.1:0-4036 GCA_043759865.1 Alphaproteobacteria bacterium
AAAACCCGCGCAAGGGCAATTTTTCCTGCAGGCACGGCAGGTGCTGCCGCTTCGCCTTCGTCAATGCTTTCCCTTAGCTCCGTGCCGCGCAGCAGAGACAATGCGCCGCTTGCCGCGTCCAGCACCACGCGGTCGATGCGCGTCACCGTATATTCGACCGTCAGTTTTTTATAGGCCGCAGGCGCATTTCCGAGCGCAAGACTACGTGCGGCAAAGGCTTTGTATTCATCCTTGCCCGCACTCCAGTCGTTTTCGCCTGTCGGGGAATACCGTACCTCCACACGCACGCTGGTGGCCACGCGCTTACCGCTGCCGTTGAATTTCACCAACCCGCGCGGCAGGGTGATATCGACGCCGATTTCATCGGCATCCGCTTCGGCCGTGCGTATGATGTACCCGTCTTCCTGTTTCACTTCGACTTCGAGGTCGTTTTGCAGCACGCTGTTGCTGTAAAGGGTCAGCGGCGCATCGTCGGCATGGCCATTGCGCGTTTCAATTTCCACCCCGTCAAATTCCGTGAGCGGTGTTTCGCCGATTTTCAGGTCGGTAATGTGCAGCGGGCCATAACCCCAGACGAACAGCAGGCGCAGATACTGATCGCTGCCCACGGTTTCGGTGTAAGGGTATGCGCCATAGGGCGGCACGAAACGGTGGCGGCCCAGTACCCTCGGCACACGGCCAAAAGGCATTGCGCGGTTCTGTGCGCCTTGAATGAACAGCGTGGGGCTTTCTTTCTGCGCTGCAAAACGCGGGCGGGCAGGGGGCGCAAGGGCGTTCAGCGCCAGTCTTCCCGCCATGCCCACAATCCCGCTCACCATGCGCCCGAGGAAAGACAGTGGTGCCGCACCGCCCATCGCGCCCAGGGTGCCGCTGGTAATGCCGGGGCTTGCCGCCATCAGCGCCAGCGACAAAACGGCACGCAGCGGGTTTTTACCGCCTCCTCCGCCGCCCATGGGCGTGGTGCGGAAGGCCAACACCGCCCCCGCTTTCGGTTTCACGCGTGCCCAGTTATTGCGGGCGATGTAATGCCCGTCGAGAAAAGCGTGCATATGCCGGGATTCGCCTGTGCCCGCGCTCTCGGCAATCTCCGCCACGGTCAGCCCAGCCGCTGACTCAATATGATGGCGTTCAGACCGGAACGGATGCGGAAAGGTGAAAACATGCACCTTAGAAAATGTGTTTTGCTGTGTCATCAAACGGCTCGTACCTGTAAAATCCGTAAATGCGGTCTTTCCACCGCGGGGAAGAATATTTTTCTATCGCGCTGTCCACGCCCTGCTCGACATGCAGCATCTGCATATCGCCCAGCACAAGGCCGACATGCACGGGCTGGCCTTTCAGCCGCAGGACAATCACATCGCCAAGGCGTTCTTCTGACGGGCGCACGGGCATCCACAACAGCGCCTCGCGCTCCACCAGCGCCGCAATGCTTGCAGTATCGATGGATGTTTTGTATTCGCCGAGAAAAGCGGGCAGCGAAATATTGAACTGCTCGCCCACGGCAAGACGCACGAGCCCCCAGCAGTCGAGGCCCGCACGGTCGCGTCCGTGATCGAGAAATGGCAGCCCGATATACCGCGCCGCCCAGATGGGGACGGGCATGGGTTATCCTTGTGGAGTGAACATGAAAAAAGTCATGAAAAAACCCGCCGGGTTGCGGCGGGTTTTTCTTTCAGGAAGAAACTTGTCGGCTTACATCATCCCGCCGCCCATTTTTACGGTGGCGCGGGGAGTTGCCGGCGCTTTTGCTGTCGGCGTAATCTTGTCCAGATAATCATAAACGCGCGAAGAACTGCGGTTTACCGAAGCGTAGGCTTTCATTTCCTCGACCGCATTCGCCGTGCTGGTGTCGAAACCGCGACGGGTGTCTGCAAAGGAAACTGCCAGAGAGTTCAGAAGGTTTTGCCCGTCTGTAATCGTTTTGGTAGTGACGCCCACAGTTTGTGTTTCGTCGTTTATTGTCAAGAATTGCGATTTTGCACTTGTCATTGAAACCTCACGCCTGCCGTTTTTTCGTTTGGTTGACCTTGATCAGCGGATTGGTTGCTGATGTTGTTAAGATTACCCCAGTATTTTGAATATTACCATAAAATATTTTAATTTAATCTTAACGGTTGCTAATTAACCTTTTATTTCAATGTATTAGAATAAGCCCGGAAAAAGACCCGGTGAAAACAAAAAAGCAGGAAAAGGCTCTGCCGTAAAGTCTTCAACGGTAAGATTTCCCTCAACTGCCTGCGAATCGTAGCTGACATCGGTCAATCTGAAGTCCTCGAACCGTGCTTCCACGGTGTCAGGCGCTGCCGCACGGACAATTTCAATCAGCACCAGCGGTGCCGAAGGCAAAAGCCGCACGGCGCGCACAATCTGCCTGTCTATATTGTCTATCACCAGCCGCGCTTCGGGCGGCCGGCCGTCATTGTCGTCGGGCAGCGACAACTCGAACGGGAAGGGTGTGAAGCTTTCCCCCCGGCTTGCCGTCGCCACTGCATCGCTTGTCACGCGGATGGGCTGTGTCAGCTGCGCATGACTGAGGGTCAGCAGTATCAGGAACGTCTCTGCCGTTTCGGGCGCGTTCAGCGCGGCGCGGGCGGCGCGGGAAGTGTCACGGCTCATGGCAGCACCTCCAGTTCGACCGCCACGCGGAAAAAATCGCCGTTGATGGGCGCATAGGCGGGTGGCTGGCGGAAACGGCAGTCCAGCGTTTCAGCCGTGCGCGGATGCGGGAAAGAAAATTTTAACGCGACGCCGGTCAGCTCGTCTTTGAAAAAACTGTCCAGTACCGCCACTTCGGCGCGGCTCAGGATATAGGCGAGCGACAGCTTGCCCACTCCAGCCGTGGTGCGCGCCCGCAGCTTGGCGGGGCCGGCATCCATGTTGGTGCGGATGGTTGTATCAGCCGGCGTTTCGCGGCTCGCATCCAGCAGCGGCGATTGCGGCAATGTGTCGGGCCAAGTTGTCATGGGTATCCTCCTTTACCTGCCAAGCAGCGACGGCACGATGCCGAACAACGTACGCAGCACGCCGCCTGTTTCCCGCCCGCGCGACAGCGAATTGGCGACTATCTGGTCGATGGTGATTTCAAGCGCGCGCGCGTCCATGCCGCCGCCGCTCTCGTTCACGCCGACAGTGGCGGCGGTATTGTTGTGAATAACCACGCTCACACCCTGCTGTCCGCCGTGACGGCTGCCGAACATGCCCGCAATGCCGCTTGCGACCTCCTGCCGCAGCAGTTTTGCCAGCTCCTCCGTCACAATGCTGCCCGTTTCGCGCCGTACAGGGCCGCGAGATGAAGTGGCAGCCTGCGTCACCGCCTTGGCAAGGTCGCCGAAACCCTCGGCGGCAAGGCTTTGCAGGCTGTCATTCAGCAGTCTTGATTTGTCGCGCATTTCGGACAGGGACTTGTTCAGTTCCTGTACCGGTATTTCGTCGGTCATGGGGTGTTCCTCGTATCAGGAAAGCGTTTGATCATCTCGGTTAAAAATTCAGGTGTTACGGCAGGGCGTGCAGGTATCAGGCCTTTGTGCTCCGCATAGCCAAGCCATGTGTCCTGCAGGTCTTCAAGGCTCGCGCCCCGCATTACGGTCTCCGGCGTCCAGCCCAGCACGCCCATGAAAAATTTTCTCAAATTCCGCAGGTCGGCTTTGTTCGGGCGGAAGCTGTTGCCAACTCCCCCGGCTGCACAGCGCCCAGCGCGGAAAGGGGCGACAATATCGCCACCAGGATTTCCGCCAGCAGCAACCCCGGCGCATGTTCCAGCAGGAAGCCATTAAGCGCAGGGTCACACATCTCGCACCCCGCCGCTCTGTAACAAACCCGCAGCAGCGGCAGCATTTCCGACAGCTTCAATTCCCGCGCCAGCAGCCGCTCCGCCGTTTTCATCAGGCTTGCTTCCTGTTCCATCGCCGCCACCAGCGACAAAGTGGGCTTCAAAAAAACCTCGCCCTCCGGCAAAGGCAAAGATATTCGGTTCATGTCATTCCCCCGCCGTAAAAATGCCCGCGCCATTGCGGAGCAAGGTGACGGCGAAAGTTTC
>JAYUPV010000332.1:0-2166 GCA_043759865.1 Alphaproteobacteria bacterium
CGCCTTCGGCAAGGGCTCGATCATGAAGCTCGGCAGCGACGCGCATCAGGAAGTCGAGACGATTTCGACCGGCTCGCTCGGCCTCGACCTCGCCCTTGGCATCGGCGGCCTGCCCCGTGGCCGCATCATCGAGATTTACGGCCCTGAAAGCTCGGGCAAAACCACCCTCGCTTTGCAGGTCATCGCGGAGGCCCAGAAGGCCGGCGGCCAATGCGCCATCATCGACGCGGAACACGCGCTCGACCCCTCCTACGCCGCCAAGCTCGGCTGCGATATCGACAGCCTCCTCGTCTCCCAGCCCGATTGCGGCGAACAGGCGCTGGAAATCGCCGATACGCTCGTCCGCTCCGGCTCGCTTGACGTTCTCGTCGTCGACTCCGTCGCGGCGCTCGTGCCCCGCGCCGAACTTGAAGGCGAAATGGGCGACAGTCATATGGGCCTGCAAGCACGCCTCATGAGCCAGGCGCTGCGGAAACTAACCGGCACCATTTCCAAATCGCGCACCATTGTCATTTTCATCAACCAGATCCGCATGAAAATCGGCGTTATGTTCGGCAGCCCCGAAACCACCACAGGCGGCAACGCGCTGAAATTCTACGCCTCCGTCCGCCTCGACATCCGCCGTATCGGCTCCTTGAAGGACAAGGAAGTGGTCGTCGGCAATCAGACCAAGGTGAAAGTGGTCAAGAACAAGCTCGCCCCGCCGTTCCGCGTGGTCGAATTCGACATCATGTACGGCGAAGGCATTTCGAAAGAGGGCGAAATCATCGACCTCGGCGTGAATGCCGGCGTGGTGGAAAAATCCGGCGCATGGTTCGCCTTCGACGGCGAACGCATCGGCCAGGGCCGCGAGAACACGCGCAAATTCCTGAAAGACAACCCCAAGGTCGCCGAAGCCATCGAGAAAAAACTGCGTGAAAACGCGGGCGTGGTCGCCAATTCCATGCTGGCAGGACCGGATGAGTCGAATGACGACGACGGCGATGACGAAGCGCCGACCCCGAAATCTAAAAAAGAGAAGGCCTCCGATTAACCCCAATAACCCCGCTTACACATAATCGTAGCCATTACCCTTCTTCTTTTTACCCCGAAAGGCCCGGTTTTTCCCTGAACCGGGCCTTTTACTTTTACGCAAGCGACTGCGACCACGGATGCGCGCCGAGATAACAGTCATCGAGCGCCGCTTTCAGCCAAGCCTTTTGCTCCGCGTCAAGCGCGGGCTTGGTCGAATCAAAGTCGATAATATCGCGCTCGCGCATATGCTTGCTCTTGTACAGCAGCACGATTTCCGGCGCGAGATAGGGCACGCCCTGTGCGTTATTCAGCACTGCCTTTGAAAGATCGCGCTTGATGCGCGCGTCGCGGCGATAAATCCAATGCGTCTCGTCCGCCTCGTTCAATAAAACTTCCAGATGCTCGCCCGGTAGTTCGAGGTAAAGCTCATGGATCGGCAGCGTCAGCCTGTCGCCCTGCCACGGCAGTTTCCGGCCGCCGCCTTCGGGAACAAAAACGATTTTGATGCCCGGAAAATGCTTCGGCAGTTCGTCCTGTTCGTCGCGCAAAATGCCGATATCGATATCGTGCCGCGTGCGGATAGGCCGCCCGACAAAAAGGTCAAGCGCCGTGCCGCCGCAGAAAAACCAGATGCCCGGATAATTCCCGAAGGCCGTGCAGGCCGCCGATAGATGCCCGAAATGGCTCATACCGGCAGCAGCGTCCGTGCCGGGGTCGAAAATATCCTTGCCGTGTTTCATCCAGTCCGACCCCATGCGTTTGCGCCGCGCCGCCTCTTTGTAGCCCGTTGCCTGCACCTCGGCAAGCGGCGGCCGCAGATGCCGCTTTTTGCGATGTGTGTCGGCATGCTCGCGCTTTTTCCGGCGGTGCGGCCTGCGCGCCGGCCCCTGCCCCGCTTTTTTCTACCGCTCCTTCAATACGGGGCGTTTGTGGCTGCCCTTCCGGCGCACCATCGGCATCGCGCGGAAAATATATTCGTTATAGACGTTTTTCTTCAAACCCGACCCGCTGCTATCACTGCCGAAAAGAAGGTCAGCGTCTTCCTTGAACATCATCGCGGGGTCTTTAAAAATTTTGGCAAGCGCAAAGCCGAAGGCATAGCCGCCGATATGCGCCCATACCGCGACCTCGGCATACTCGACACCCCAGGCG
>JAYUPV010000333.1:0-4363 GCA_043759865.1 Alphaproteobacteria bacterium
GATCATCAGTAGAAATTACGCTTCATGCATCCGCACAGGCCTGACCTTGGTCCATAGCTAATCGCACTTACTGGCTTCCGCCACACTGGCGTAAGGGGCTTCTGAGAGAATAGGCCCTTTGGCCGCCTAATTCCGAAGCTCTCTGGAGTGTGGCAAAAGTGAGGTCGCCAAATTGGTGCGAATTCGCGGGGAAAGGGAGCTAATTCCGGACAGGGTACTGAAGGTCCGGAAAGAGTGGTTGGGGTGCTAGGGATCGAACCTAGGAATGGCGGTACCAAAAACCGCTGCCTTACCGCTTGGCTACACCCCAATAGTCAGGATTTTGGGACAATATATAAAAACGAACGATTCCGCAACTGGCATCGTCATAACAACATGTCTTTTACGTAAATTCAATAGTTTAGGCAGGTGTTTTGAACTACTTAAGACTGTGATCCGCATATAGAATCTGCTAGGGTGCTTGCAGATACATAACATTTTCGGTCTCACGCTGCCCTTTTCCAGAGGGCAAGGGCTTTCAGGTTAGGCAATGGCAGGCAAACCCGCTATTTCACGCAATACCGACGCGCAACTCTCGCATCAGGAGCGCGTGAATCTTGAACTGTTCCGCGCCATCGAGATGCTGGGGCGCAAGCTCGAGCGTGCCGAGGGCGAGCGCGAACGCTTTGGCCGCCGCCTGATTCAAATCGAATCCTCCGCCACCGTTGATGAAAAAACCGGCAAACTTTATCTGCCTGTTGTTGCAGGCGGTGACCAGCTGCCGCAGGTTATCGAACGCGCCCCGAAATGGCACGGCGCCGCGACGCTCATGAGCAGCGCGCTTGCCTTGCTCGCCATCGGCATCGTGCTGTTCCGCGAACCTGTGATGCAGCAGCAACTGACCTCGCAGCAACTCGCTGCGCTTGATGCTTTGTCGCACTCGCGCTTTGCGCGGATGGATGCCGGACGCTGGCAGCCGCTCGACGCCGAAACGGCGCGTGATACCGCCGTCAACGATATTGATATCCGCCGCTTCACCGCGACCGATGACCCCGCAGCCGTGCCCAATGAAACGGCAAGCGCCCCGCGTCCCTATACGGGCGAGGAAACCGCTGTCGCAGCCGCCGAAACGTCACCCGCGATAGCCACGGAACTTGCCGCGATTGAACCCGCTGCAGGTGAAGCCGCTGTCGAAGCCGCGCCCGCCGTTGTTGCCCGGCCTCCTGTTGCAAAACCCGTATTGGTGAAAACCAGAATTGCGGAAGCAAAACCTGCTGCAAAAAAAACGGACGAAGAAAAGCCACTGCAGCGCCCCGTGAATGATTACGCGCCCATCCCGCTGATACAGGAACAGGCGGCTTCGGCCGCTGTTGCTGCTGTTGAAACATCTGCCGCAGAACCCGCCGCAAAGCCGGTTGTGAAATTCGCCGAAAAAACAGCGCCTGTTTCTGTTCCTGTTGCGGCTCCTGTTAAAACTGCGGCGAAAGCCGCCACCCAGACGGCTGTGCTGGGCGTGCAGGCGGATACAGCCTTGCCCGGCAAGCTCGCCGCGCTCGAAAAACGCGCTTTCGAAGGCGCGCCCGAGGCGCAGCATGACCTCGCCACCATTTATGCCGCCGGCAAGCTGGTCGCGCAGGATTACAAGCGCGCGGTTTTCTGGTTCTCGCAGGCAGCCGATCGCGGCGTGGCAAACGCGCATTACAACCTCGGCGTGATGTTCCAGCAGGGCCTCGGCGTCCGGCAGGATGTCAACAAATCGCTTGGCTGGTATGAAAAGGCGGCCGAGCTCGGCCACCCCGAAGCCATGTACAATCTTGGCATCGCCTATATCGAGGGCATCGGCACCAAGCGCAACATCTCGCGCGGTGTCACTTTCTTCAAGCAGGCGGCGAATGCGGGCGTGGCGCAGGCGGCCTATAATCTCGGCGTGCTGTATGAAAGCAATTTCATCGGCCCCATCGATCTTGCGAAAGCGTCCGAATGGTATCAGGTCGCGGCGGGCGAAGGGCATGTGGAGGCAAAACAGGCCATCGCGCGCATCAAGGCCGGCTTTGTCGAGAGCTTTGACGGCGAAACGACGGCAGCCGGCGGCGCGGCAATCAACGACAGCGGCCTAAAAATGGCGCGTGAAATCGAGCCTGCCGCAGGCAATAGCGAAGGCTTCGGCGAGGGAGATGAATCTCCGCTCGATGAACAGGGTCGCGCCAACCCGCCCGGTTTCGGCGACAGCCTTGTGCGTAAAATTCAGGAAGCGCTCATCACGCGCGGCGAACTGCCGCCTTCCACCACCACCGGCTACATGACGCAGCAAACCGAAGACGCGATCCGCGCCTGGCAGAAAAGCCTCGGCTGGGAAGTGGACGGCAAGCCTTCAAACGAATTGCTCGAAAAAATCGGCAAGAAATAATCTCTTTTACTTCAGCAGCGGCGCGTAAGCGCGCCTATTTGAGTAACGTGGCCGGTGCTATCCACCAGCGGGGAAATTGCTGTTTCAGCGTGGTCATGGCCGTAAACGCGGCGTCCGCCGTCAGGAAAATGCCAAAGCATGTTGCGCCGCTGCCCGACAACCGCGCCACCTGGCAATTGGCGGTTTCGTTCAGTGCTTTCAATACGTCCTTGATGGCGGGGGTCACCTCAAGCGCCGCGTCGGTCAGGTCGTTGCGGTAGAGTTTGACGTCGGCGATCCACTCGCTCATCGATTTGCGCCGCCCGCTGAACTGGATGGGCGGGCTGTATTTATTGTGGAAGCGGCGGAAAACCTCGGGCGTCGGCGTCTCCACCAGCGGGTTGACCAGCACGAAATGCAGGGGCGGCATATCGGGCAGGGGCATCAGTTTTTCGCCGATGCCCTCGGCCCAGACTGGCTTGCCGATCAGGCAGGCGGGCACGTCGGCACCGAGTTTCTGCGCGATGCGCTGGACGCGGTCGCGCTCCTCCGGCAGGCCCCACAGTTTTACAAAGCCCTTCAGCGCCGCCGCCGTATCGGACGACCCGCCCGCGATGCCGGACGCGACGGGCAGGCGTTTCGTCAGCCGCACCGCGCCGCGCATGTTCGTCTTGTATTCCGCCGCCAGCATTTGTGCCGCCTTGTAGACGAGGTTGTCGTTCGGCTGCGGCATGTCGCCCGCGAACGGGCCGTCGACATCGAGGAACAGCGTGTCATGCGGTTTGAATTCAAGCTCGTCGCCCACATCGACAAACACCATCACGCTTTGCAACAGGTGGTAACCGTCATCGCGCTTGCCCGTGATGTGCAGGAAAAGGTTGAGCTTGGCGGGGGCCTGCAGGCGGAAGGTATTATAGGGCATTATTCGTGCTTCGGCAGGTTGCGCATGTCGACCGGCTTGCTCCAGTAGGTCTGGTCGGGAACTTTCAGGTCCGCCTCGCAGGTGTTCTTGTTGCAATGCAGGCGCTCCACCGTGCGGTTGTCGGGGAAGAAACATTGCTCCATATGCATGTCGCGTACTTTGTCATATTCTTCCTGCAGGCGCTTCTTGTAAATCTTGTTCACCACGATTTTCTTGTAGCAGGGTCCGAGCACCACCGCGCAGTCGTCAATCGATTCACAATAGGCGGGGTTGCGGTTGATGGGCTTGTCCTCGAGGATAGGCGAGGCCTGCGAAATGTCGCCCCGGCAGACATTTTCCTTGCACGAAATATTGTCGGCCTTCTGCGGGGCGACGGAGGCAAGGCACTGGTAGCGCGGAGAAACGAAATCGGCCCAGCCCTGCACATCTTTCTGGTACGTCGTGTTGAGGACGACAATCCGTCCGCAGGGCAGGCTCGCGGTGACGCAGTTTTTGTCTTCGGTGCAGGTGTAATATTTCGGCTCTTCCAGCTTCGGGCGCGGGTACATGCCGCGTGGCTCGTAGCGGTCACCGCCATGGGCGGGTATGGCTGCAAGCAGGAACAGGAACGGCAACAGGGCCAGAGGCACAAGAAACTTTTTCATGACGAAATCCTTCGGGGATAATACTACCCGAAAATGTCAGGTTTTCAAAGTTTGGCTTCTTTATGCGCGACTTGCGCGGGAATCGGGTCGACGCCCTGCAATATCTTGCGCTCGACGACCGACCGGAAGCCTGCATCGCGCGAAAGTTCGTGGGCGCGTGTCCACTTGTAGCGCGCTTCGTCCTTGCGGCCGGTCTGCCAATACGCGTCGGCCAGATGGTCGAGCAGGGTCGAATCGTCGGGAACGATGCTCACGGCCTTTTCCAGCCACGAGACGGATTCTTTGTAATTGCCGGTGCGGTACAGCGCCCAGCCGAGGCTGTCGACGATGTAGCCGTCATCGGGGCGCAGCGAAACGGCGCGGCGTATGTAATCGAGCGCCTTGTCGAGGTGCACGCCCTTGTCCGCCCAGCTATAGCCGATGAAGTTGAGG
>JAYUPV010000334.1:0-4604 GCA_043759865.1 Alphaproteobacteria bacterium
GAGGAAGGCGCCGATTTCGACGCGCTGATGGCGGAGCAGGGCGAGCTGCAGACCAAAATCGAGCAGGTCGACGGCTGGAACCTTGAACGCACGCTTGAAATCGCGCTCGACGCGCTGCGCTGCCCGCCGGGCGACGCGCAGGTGACGAACCTCTCGGGCGGTGAAAAGCGCCGCGTGGCGCTGTGCAAGCTGCTGCTCGAAAAACCCGACCTGCTGTTGCTCGACGAACCGACGAACCATCTGGACGCCGAATCTGTCGCATGGCTGCAGCGCCACCTGCTCGACTACAAGGGCACGATCGTCATGGTCACGCACGACCGCTACTTCCTCGACCATGTGACGGGCTGGATTTTGGAACTCGACCGAGGCACCGGCATTCCGTACGAAGGCAACTACACCGGCTATCTCGAAAAGAAATCCAAGCGCCTCGAACAGGAAGGCCGCGAAGACGAAACCCGCCAAAAGACCCTCGCGCGCGAACTGGAATGGGTGCGTCAGTCGCCCAAGGCGCGTATGGCGAAATCGAAAGCGCGTATCACGGCCTATAACGACCTGCTGGCGGAATCGGAAAAGCACGAAAAAACCCGCGCCGCGCAAATCATTATCCCCGTGCCGCCGCGCCTCGGCCAGAACGTGGTGGAATTTGAGGGCGTGTCGAAAGGCTATGGCGACAGGCAGCTGATCGAGAACCTGTCGTTCAAACTGCCGCCCGGCGGTATCGTCGGCGTTATCGGGCCGAACGGCGCCGGCAAAACGACGCTGTTCCGCATGATCATCGGCGAAGAAAAGCCGGACAGCGGCACCGTGACGGTGGCGGAATCGGTTGTGACCGGCTATGTGAACCAGAGCCGCGACGCGCTGAAAGGCGACCACAACGTGTGGCAGGAAATTTCCGGCGGCAACGATATCTTTTATCTCGGCAAGCGCGAAGTGAACACGAGAGCATACTGCGGCTCCTTCGGCTTCCGTGGCCCCGACCAGCAGAAAAAAGTCGGCATTCTTTCGGGCGGCGAGCGCAACCGCGTTCATCTTGCAAAAATGTTGAAAGAACCCGCCAACCTTTTGCTGCTTGATGAGCCGACCAACGACCTTGATACCGAAACGCTGGGCGCGCTCGAAGCGGCGCTTGAAAACTATGCGGGTTGCGCCGTGGTCATCTCCCACGACCGCTGGTTCCTCGACCGCCTTGCGACCCATATGCTGGCATTCGAAGGCGACAGTCAGGTGGTGTTCTTCGAAGGCAACTACGAAGACTACGAGAAAGACCGCCGCCGCAGATTTGGCGAAGATGCCGACACACCGCATCGCCTGAAATACAGGCCGTTAAGGAAGGCATCATAGACGCATATGAAAGGCGTCGTAAGCGCCTAACCCATGCCGCAGGCGAGGCAGTCGCCCATGCCTATGGCGCGGGGTTTGAAAAGCCAGAAGTAAAGTATCAGGCCTGTTACGCATAACAGCACAAGAACGGCCACGCTTTTCCTGACCTGCCTTTTCGGCGGCTTCGGTTTGGGGGCTGCCGTGGTTGTGTCGGTGTTGGCAAGCTGCTGGGTGCTGTCTTCTGTCATGGCTCCGGCTCCTGATAAAGTCGCCCTGCAAATATTATAGCAGCATAGGTTTAAAGCATCGTTACGCGCAAAAAAGCCCGGCAGACCGCCGGGCTTTTTTTTGTTTCCGCTGAGGAGGTTACTTCTTCGCCTTGCCGGCGCGCTCTTTCAGGGTCTTGATCAGTCCGTCGATGCCGCTTTGCTGGATGACAGCGGAGAAGTCGGAACGCTGGGTCATGCTCATGCTGATGTCTTCCACCACCACGTCGATGACTTTCAGCGAGCCGCCTTTGTTGCGCACGCGCCAGTCGACCAGCACGGGCGAGCCACTGTCTTTCTGGGTGATTTTGCTTTTTACGAGGGAGTCACTGTCCGAGAGGGAGGAAGAGCCGGTCACTTCAAAAGACTGACCCGAATATTCCGCGAAGCGGCGCGCATAGGTGCCGACGATCATGTCTTCAAACAAATCCATGTATTGCGACTTCTGCGAGGCAGAAGCGTCGCGCCACGAAGGGCCCATGACGAAACGGCCGATAGACTGGATGTCGAAATTCTCGCGGAGCAGCGTGCGCACGCGCTGGGCGCGGACGGCGCCGGTGATGTCCTTGGCGGTAAGCGAGGTCAGCGCCTTGTCGCCCATGCGCTGGACAAAGCCGGATGCGGGGTCGTCAGAGCCTTTGCCTGCGACAGCCACGCCGGAAAAGGCGAAAAAGGCGAGCGCGGCAAGCACGATGCCAAGGCGTGCATGCACGATGCTAAAGCGGGACAAGGTGGTCATTATCTGTGTGGTGCCTCTGGTTCTGGTCAATCGTAATTGGGGATTGCAGCGGATGCGCCCGAGGATGAGCCCTCGTCGCGGAGCTGTGAGTTGCGTTTTTGCGCGTAGGCGCTGCGCACGGCCGCGTAGTAGTCGAGACTGTTGCTGCGGAGGTCTTCGACCGCCTTTACGAGGCGCGAGCGCGTGTCGAGAGCCTCGACGCCGACGCGGGTGTAATAGATCCAGTCGTTTTCGGTGTTGTGCGCCACGATACGGACGGGGTCGGCGAAGCTGTCGACCGCCATGCCGACGCCATCGCGCAGCGAGGTGGGGCCGATAAGGGGCAGCACGAGATAGAAGCCATCGCCCATGCCCCAAACGCCGAGGGTCTGGCCGAAATCTTCGGGTTCATACGGCATGCCCTGCGCCGATGCCACGTCGACGAGGCCGCCGATGCCGGCGGTGGTGTTGATGATAAAGCGCGCGGTCGCGACGCCCGCGCCTTTCAGGTCGCCCTGCAGCAGCTGGTTGCCGACGATGAGGGGCGAGCGCAGGTTGCGCATGAAGTTCTGCACGCTGTCGCGGACGAAGCCGGGGAACAGTGCGTTGTAAATTTTGCAGATCGGATCGATGAGCACGATGTCGACGAGATTGTTGAAGGCAAAGATGCCGCGGTTGATGCCCTCTATCGGGTCGTTGATGCCGGCCTTGTAACCCGTCTGCGGGTCGACCGACCGCGCGCAGGAGGCTGTGCCGAGTGCAAGCATGCCACACAGTATGATGACGATAAATTTCTGGGGGAGGTTTGAAAGGCGTGACATTTTAATGTTCCCGTATTCTTGTGCCCAAAGGGTAGTGCAAGTCCCATCAGCCTTACTTTAACCCACTATAATTACTCAATTCTTAACCGTCTTCGAGATGCAGCAGGGCGGTAGTGCCAAGAAGCAAACTCACGACGGCGGGTGTCCAGGCTGCCAGATATGCCGGAATCTTTTGGGAAATCCCGAACGCATTCAGCATTGATTCCATGAAGAATACAAAGAATCCAACCGCTACGCCAAGGGCTATCAGTACCCCTGTGCCACCAATTCTTGGCGGGCGTAGCGAAAATGTCGCAGCCAGCAGCACCATGGCGATAAAGAAGAAGGGTTGGGCGAGCAAAGACTGGAATTGAATCGACAATCTGGTGGCGGGGAAGCCTGCGTCTTCCATAATTCTGACGTATTCCGGGATTCGCCAGAAGGATATCGTCTCGGGCGCGGCAAACGATTCTTCGATCTTGCGGGCGGTCAGTTCGGTCTTGAGCTTTTCGACGGCGCGGCGCGAGGTGCCGTTGCGATCATTCACCAGAGCCTGCCGGATCTCCCAATAGCCGTCTTTCAGGTAGGCAAGCGGGCTGTCGATTCGGCGCACGAAGTTGTCATCCTTGTCGAAGAACAGCACGATAACATCCGACAGCTTCCACTCCACAGGGTCAAAGGTCGAGGAGTGCACCAGCGCATAGCCCCCCGCTGTCGGTTGCCGCAGCCAGATGCCGGTGCGGAGCACAGCGACAAGGCTGCTCTGCACGCGAAGGTAAGTGTTCTGCAGCTGCTCGTATTTCACCGCGAAGATGGCCGAAACGGGGTTCAGCACAGCGGTTGCGAACACGCCGAACAGCATCGCCGCCACGATCATCGGAAACAGGAATTGCCAAGCCGAAATGCCCGAGGCGCGGATGACGACAAGCTCGTGGGTCTTGTTGAGTTTCCAGCAGGTGTAAATCGCGCCGAACAGCACGCCGAAGGGCAATATTTTTTGCAGATATTCCGGCAGCGACAGCGCGGCCATTTGCAAAATGAGCCCCAGCTGCACATCGGGGTTCGCGGCGGCGCGGCGCATGATTTCAATCGTGTTGATGATAAAGGTCACGCCCGCCAGCAGCACGGCGATGACCAGAACGTAATACATGAAATTGCGGCTGATGTAGCGGAACAGCGTGGATGAATTTGCAATCATGCCACCACCTTTTCACGCCGGTTCAGGCGCGATTGTATTTTGCGGATGAGGGACATGATCTGCTGTTCGCCCGTCAGGTTCAGCGCGTAAAAACCTGCAAAAACCGGCACGAAAGTGACGATATACAAAAGAGGCGCAAATTCGAGATGCTTGCGCGTGAGATTGCCGAGCGCCAGGCCCGCCGACAGCAGCAGTACAACCACAAGCGCGGCAAGGAACACCTTGCGCGTCTGTCCCCTGCGGTTGAAGGGGCCGATAAGAATGATCGCGAGAGCGACCATGGTGTACGAAACGGAGGTGAA
>JAYUPV010000335.1:0-6540 GCA_043759865.1 Alphaproteobacteria bacterium
GAAAAGATCTCGAGCTTCTCGGCCTTGCGCAGGGTTTTTTCGGCCTTCAGCCAGTCGCGGTTGCGGGTTTCAAGGTCGAACAGCGTGCGCACCACCCAGATTCTTTTCGGCTGCAGCGTCTCGGCCTTGCGGATAAGATCAAGCGCCTCGCGGTAATTGCCGTCGGCCAGCGTTTCGTTCAACAAGCCGCGCACGCCGAAAAAGGCTGCGCTGCCGTCTTCGAGCAAGTTTGCGAATTCGCGCCGCGCTTTCGGCGCGTTGCCGTTCATCAGCGCGGTCTGCGCGGTTAGAAGCCTGGTCAGCGGCGTGCCGGGGATCATGTATTCGGCGCGTTTCGCGTATTTTTCAGCGGCAATGCCGTCGCCAGCCGCGACTGCTACAAGACCTTCGGTCACTGCGCGATAGCCGTTTTCGCGTGCGGTGGATATTTTGTAGCGGCGGTAAACAGCAGGCACGGTCACAAAGCCGCGCCACAGCCTATACAATAGCGTCCAGACCAGCAGAAGCACAGCAAGGAACACGACCAGCACGGAGGCGGAGGTTTCGACAAGATAGCCCTGCCACACGATTGAAACTGTTCCGGGAGCGCGCGAGAGCCATACGGCAAGCGCGGTCACGGCAGCAGCCTTAGCGAGGAACCAGAGGGCGCGGAGCATGGCTCTATTCCCCCATCCTATTCACCGTCGCCGCCGCCTTCAGGCACGACCATGGGGCCCATGCTATCGCCCTGCCCGAAGCTTGGTGTCGAAAAAACCGGCGGACCGACATAGGGTGAGGTGACGCTGGTGTCGCGCGCGCCGCCCGATATATAAGGCATCAATCCTTCGGGGCCTTTGTTCCAGATGTCGTCGAAAATCTGGCCGAGGTTTGCACCTTCGGCAGCGCCGCCCTCGGGCTGGAATTGCTGTATAATATTTTGCAAAAGCTGTTCGGTCGCGTCGCCTGCCATCACGTTGCCGGCGGCGGCTTCCATGAACGGGGCGGCGGTCTTGGCGGGTTCCCCTTCGAGCGTTTGCAGCTCGCGCATCGCGCCCTTCACGTCGCCTTCGTTCAGTTTCAACTGTGCCCGTGCGACTGTCGCGTCCACGCTTGTGCCTTCGATGTCGTCGATTTTTCGTACCTTGACCAGTTTCGACAGGCGCTTCAGCATTTCCTGCTTCACCGACAAATCCTGCCCCTGCAGTTTCGCCATCACGATATCGGAAGCAAGGCCGCTGAATTCGTTTTGCAGCTGTTTGCGGTTCAGCACGCCGCCCTTGGCATAGGGCGTCAGGCGCTTCAGCGCGGCCTTCATTTTCGGGTCATCGCCGAGGTATTTCTGCATGATCAGCAGATCCTGTTCAAACGAGCGGTTGGTGTTGATGTTGCCCCTGAATTCATTCAGCGCCAGCAGCAGTGCTGCAGCACCAAGGTCGCGCACCTCGATATTGCCGAGAAGCAGCTGCAGGTCCTTGTCGCCCTTCATGGCTTTTTGCACGGCAGCATTCAGGCCCGCGCTGTCCGTTGGCGCGACGGCTAGAATTTCGCGGATGCGGGCGAAAGAGCGCGTAATGCTGTCCTGACCGCCCTTGGCCTTGCCGACATGGGACAGGTTGCCGAGTACCTGCAGGAAAGCCGTCAGGTCGCGGCCGATCTGGGTCGTGTTGGCGGCGGCAATCGCGGCATCGCCCACCGCACCTGCAGCTGCACCCGCGACGGAGGTCACCTGTTCGGTGGCGGCTGCGGCCTTCGCCTTTGTCGCCTCGATTTCGCCGAGACGGTTATAGATGCTCTGTCCGAACGAGGCCTGTTTTTGTTCCATCTTGTTTTCAAGGCCGAGTATTTCGCCCTGCTGCTGGCGCTGCAGGTCGATGATGCGCTTGTTCAGGTCGTCGACCTGCGCCTGCATCGCTTCCACGTTGCCCGACTTCTGGCTCATTTCATTCAGCTCGGGCTGCAGCATAAGGCTGATGGCGTAAAGCCCCGCGATGGTAAAGAACGCGCCCATGACGACGGAACGGTTGAGAAAACGCCATTTTTCGGCGGCAATACGCCCCGCCTGCCGTTCCTGATACGAGCGGCGGTCGACGCCCGCACGGCGGTCTGGGCCTTCGTATTTATCATGGCTGATATTGCCACGCTTGTCGGGTGCTGTGTATTTCTCGCGGCGGTCGGGGCCGCCCCTGCGGTCGGCTGCCGTCTTGGGCGCGGCGCTGGCGGTGGGTTTCGCCTCGGTTTTATTCGTGGCGGGTTTGCCGTCGCTGGCGTCAGTCATGGTATTTTTTCCTTCTGCTTTCCACAGGCGGTCGGTGGCGATGCCCGCCTGGTTTGCCGCCCGCACGACGGCTTCCACGCGCGACTCAGGTATCACGCCGCGTTTTTTCCAGCCCTGCACGGTCGAGGCGGTAATGTCGAGTGTGTTGGCAAGCGGGCGCAATCCGCCGAAGGCTTCAATCACCGGATCGGCCGGCATCGCCGTGAAGCCCTGCCGTCCTTCTTCCTTCTGGCGCAGGATATCCATCACATTTTCAAGCTGCGGAGCGTTGGCCACGCGCACGGCCCGCCACGGCAGTTCGTTCACTTCCGCCGCCACGCGGTCGGACAGGCACACGGCTTCAAGGTCAGCGCTCAGGCCTTTTAGCTCGGTTTCTGTTTCCAGCATGTGCGCGAAGTTTCCGGCGGTGCGCGCTGAAAATAGCGTTACCGTCGTAATATCGCCCTCCTGCAGCGCGCGCAGGATGGCGGGCGGCAGGTGGTTGACATACTCGGCCTTGTAAACCGGAACCCTGTCGACATAGATGCCGTCTGCCTTCAATTGCTCTGCGAAATCTTCGGAGGTGTCTTCGCCGCAGGGGTGCAGCAGGCGTTTCAGCCCGTGATGTTCCTGCCGCGACCGGATAAGGGCCAGCAGCGCGCCCGCGTCGCCCTGCGCCGAATACACGCGGCGGAAGCCCGCTTTTTCCGCCGTCTGCGCGGTCGAGTCGCCGACTGCAAAAACGGGGATGTAACGCTCGGTAAAATGCCGCGCGAGAATGTTGACCGCCTGTGCGCTTGTGAACACAAGCCCCTGATAGGTGGCAAGGTCGCCAATGGTGGTATTGAGCTCGACATATTCGGTCATCGGCGCGACGAAGAC
Organism: Alphaproteobacteria bacterium; assembly: GCA_043759865.1. GTDB lineage: Bacteria > Pseudomonadota > Alphaproteobacteria > Micavibrionales > UBA2020 > JAPWJZ01. The sequence continues at coordinate 3,116 of JAYUPV010000335.1, forward strand.
CTCGAAGCCCTCGTTACGCAGCTTTTCGGCGAAATCGTCCGCCGCCGGCTGGGGGCGGGTGACAAGAATGCGGCGTGTTCTGGCGTCTGTCACGGTTGGTGGAATCCCCTCTTTTATCCTCTTGACCCTATCCTTTAAAGCATAGCCCAGACCGGTCAATTTTTGGTTTAAAAGGCTGTAAAAAAGGGGAAAAACCGGATTTTTCCGGAACGGGCGAAAAAGCTTGCGGTAGAAAATATATTTATGGTAATTTAGTTCAATAATCGCCTTGAAGTTGTTTGTAAAAATGGACGATCTGGTTAAGGAAATCTGCGAAACGCTGGAGCGCTATAAAGCCTGCGCTACCTATGCCTACATACAGGATGGCGTGGTCAGCCATGTGCTGGTCGCAAAGGAAGAAGCGGGTTTCGAGCTGCGCACCACATGGCCACGCTCGAACTTTTACCAGCCGCCCTGCGACCTTGAGAAGAAATTCGGCATGACCGGCATCGCCGGAAATTACAAAATGCCCGAGGGTCTGACGCCGGTCGAGCTGCAGGCCTATGGCGAGATCATGCGCCATGCCGAGCTGGTGGGCGATATTTCGGCCTGTGTCATGAACGACAAACTCGACCAGTTGCTCGGCGCACTCGAAGCGCGAAACCCGCAGCTTGGCGGCCTTCGCCAGACGGATGACAAACTTTCGCGCTACAACACCATCCTCGGCATCGCGAGCGAGTTCAACCCGAAAGACATCCAGTCTTTTATCGACGACTATCCCGGCCTTGCCAAGCCCGACGCCGATTACGACGCTGTGTGGTCGCGCGTGGCGCATTTACAGCTTTCATGGATACCGGCACCCGAAACGTTGAAAGAAATCGACAGGCAGCTGCAGGCATTGCCGGCTGCCGTGCCCGGGTCGGTCTTTTGTCCGCAGCGCATCAATTGCCCTTAGGGCTTTTTCTCGATTTGTTTTTTGATATCGGCCCCTGCCGCCACGCCGATGCTTTTTGCATCGCCGGTATTCGCGACGTTCATCATGTATGATACGCGCCAGACTTTTTTTCCGTCTTCCGACGCCGACAGCGCGTCGAAACGTGCGCGGTGGTGTGGGTCTGGCACGGACAAAAGCGCGGCAAGCGGCGTTTTACACGACCCATCCATGACGGCAAGGAAAGACCTCTCCGCCGTTACGCGCAATTCGGTGATGTGGCAGTGCACGGGTTCGAGCAGTTTTTTTGTCGCAGCATCATCGCTGCGCGTCTCGATGCCAATCGCGCCCTGTGCCACGGCGGGCAGCATGTCTTCGGGCTCTAGAATATGTTGTATCAAGTGGGCCTGACCAAGACGCTTTAATCCTGCGACCGCCAGCAGGGTCGCATCGACCACGCCGTCCTCCAGTTTCTTCAGGCGCGTGCCGACATTGCCACGGAAAGTTACTACTTTTAGATCAGGCCGCTGCGCCAGCACAATCGCCTGCCGCCGCAGGCTCGATGTGCCGACAACAGAACCGGCGGGAAGTTCGGCCAGTGTTTTTTGGTCGCGGGAAAAAAAGGCGTCGCGCACATCTTCTCTTGGCAACAGGCACGGGATGGAAAGGCCGTGCGGCAGTTCAGTCGGCATATCCTTCATCGAATGCACGGCACAATCAATCTCGCCGGACAACAACGCATCCTCGATTTCCTTGGTGAACAGCCCCTTGCCGCCGACCTCCGACAAAGCGCGGTCTTGTATGCGGTCGCCCGAGGTCACGATTTTCACGATCTCGACCGCGTTGTCCTCCCGCAAATGCGTGTGCTTTTCCAGCAGCATTGCGATGAACAATTCCGTCTGGGCGAGGGCGAGGGGGCTGCCGCGCGTGCCGATTTTAAGGGGCTTTGCCATGAAAGGGTTTTAACCCGCAAAGCGTCGGGGGGCGAATCAAATCTGCAGGAAAGCGGTGGACGTTGAATAGTATAGCTTTTCTATTAACGCAGTCTTAACGGCGCAACTTAATTATACTCAGTTTGAGTACATTATGAAAATGTAATTAAAATATTTTCCCGGCGTTACGGTAATCTGAATTCATAGCGTTATCATAGGAATAAGGATTTAATATCGAAAATTTTTCAGCACTCTGGAAAGCGGCGAAAGACTCTTGCTTGACGATTTTGCAGATGAGCCGTATTCAAGACATATGCACCCCACTTTGTTTACGGGAATCAGGACTGCACTGCTCGATCGAGAGCTGGGCGCTATGGCTTATGCATATGAACTTAACAGAGAAAACTTTTAAAGGAGCATAGAAGAATGATTGAGACAATTATCATAGCAGGCGCGCTCATTGTCGGTGGCGGCGCTGCTGTCGGCTGGCTATCCAGCATGATCATGAACGTCCGCGAAAAACAGGAAGTGCTGCTCGAAAGCTTCGGCAAGTATGTCAAGACGGTAAATACTCCGGGTCTACGCATCAAGGCACCCTGGCCGTTCCAGACCGTCGCGGAAAAAGTGCCGACGGCCTTGCAGGAATTCAAGGAAGACCTCGCGACCAAGACCAAAGACAACATCTTCGTCACCGTTCCCATCAAGATGCACCTTGAGGTCTATGACTCCAAGAAATATCACTACGCCTCAAACGACCCGCTGAAACAGGTGATGAGCCGCGTGGCAGCGACCGTGAAGCAGCTGACCTCGAACATGGACTTCGCCGAGCTTTATCAGGGCCGCCAGACAATCTCCGACCGTGTGCGCGAAAACGTGGGCAAGGAAATTGAAGACCTTTACGGCATGAAACTGGTCGACGTTATCGTCGACGAACCCCATGCGCCGCAGGATCTGCAGAACAAGTACAACAACGTCAAAGGCTCCGAAATGGAACGCCAGACGATGCTGAACATGGCAGAAGCGGAAAAGAAACGCATGATTTTGGAAGCCGAAGGCCGCAAGGAAGCACAGAAACTGGATGGCGAAGGTATCGCGGCCCAGCGCTCTGCCATCTTTGAAAACTACGCCCAGCAGTTCAACAAGCTGGCGAAAGAGGGCCTCTCGGAAGACATGGCGCACCAGATCATTACGCTTGCCATGCAGAACGACACCATCCGCGATGCTGCTAAATCGGGCAACATTATCATCACCAGCGCGAACGCAAGCGACGTGCTTTCGCAAATGCAGGCTCTCGGCAAATCGCTGACCAAACCCTCGAACCACGCCAATGACGATAGCTCGGCATCTCCCGCCGCGCACAAGCCGCCGAAAGCCGGCTGATAAATCACGACCGATGGGGCTTGCGGGAATTTCATCCCGCAAGCCCCTTCCTTTTCAAACAACCAACCAGAAAAAACCACGGAGTACTTTAAGCAATGTCATTCATCTTCACCGTCAAAGAAAAAGAAGCTGTTCTCATCCAGAGCTTCGGCAAATATGTGAAAACCATCACCAGCCCCGGCATCACCGTTATCGCGCCGTGG
>JAYUPV010000336.1:0-2536 GCA_043759865.1 Alphaproteobacteria bacterium
TGGGCATCCTGCGCGGCCTCGGGATTGATTCCGAGCACGACCCGCGCATGATTGAAGTGCTGAACAAGATAGACAACCTGCCCGAAGACGACCGCAAACAGCTCGTCACCCGCACGAAGCGGCAGGATGAAAAAGTCGTGGCCGTTTCCGCGCTCTCTGGCGAGGGCATAGACCGGCTGCTCGGCATGATCGACGACAAGCTGGGCGAGAACCGGAAAGTTTTCTATGTCGATGTCCCCATCGCCGACGGCAAGGCCGTTTCGTGGCTCTACAAGCGCGGGGAAGTGCAGGAACGCGTTGACGAGGAAGATGTGGTGCGGGTGAAGGTCAGCCTCGAGCCCGAGGACGTGGACAGGTTCACGGCGCAATTCGCCTATAAATTATCGGAAAAGAAAAAGCCCCGGTCCCGGAAGAAGGCGTAATCGCCGTTCAACCGAAACCGGGGCTTTAATTCCTTAAAGCTTAGGCAGCCGGAGCAGCAGGAGCTGCGGGCTTCGCCGCTTCAGCAGCAGGAGCTGCGGGAGCTTCTGCGGTTGCAGCTGCAGCGGGAGCTTCAGCAGCGGGTGCAGCGGGAGCTTCAACAGCGGCTTTGGAGCCGAAGAGGGACTTGAGCCATGCTTTGGGTTTGTCGAGGAGTGCCATGATTGATGTGCCTTTCTATTATGTTGCCGTTTCTACGATTTTACTTACGTGAATATTAGTATATGGCAACAACTGTTCTGTCAATCACAAAGCGAATATAGATAATGATGGTGTAATTGCACCTTTTTCTGCTAGAAAAAGCGTGAAAGTTCAAAGGAAAAACATTATGCAAATAGACGTTCAAAAGGTCGCCGATATCCTTCGCCATGTTTCCGAAACCGAGGTCATGCCGCGTTTCAAAAACCTCGCAAAAGGCGATATCCGAGAAAAAAATCCCGGAGATTTTGTGACAGTTGCAGATGAAGCGTCTGAAAAAGCGCTCAGCGCACTGTTGCGCGAATATTTGTCCGGCTCCGATGTGGTGGGCGAGGAAGCGGTGTCGAAAGACGCAAGCGTGCTCGACAAATTCAACAGCGGCCAGCCGATCTGGGTGATCGATCCCATCGACGGCACATACAATTTCGCGCACGGGCGCAGCCAGTTCGGAATCCTCGTGTCGCTGGTGCAAAACAACGTCACGCATCACGGCTGGGTATTCGACACGCCGGGCGACCGCATGGCGATTGCGTCAAAAGGCAAGGGCTCGACCATCAACGGCAAAAAAGCCGCAATGCGCAAAAGCGCGACGCAGCTTTCCGACATGACCGGCATGGGCGGCGGCGGGCAGGCCTGGCATTTCGAGCCGCTGAACGGCATTGTGAAAGAAATCATCAACGTGCGCTCCTCGCTGCACGATTTCCTGACACTCGCGTCGGGCGAAGTCGACTTCCTCGTCCACATCAACAAAGTCACGCCGTGGGACCATTCGGCGACCGTGCTGCTGGCCGAAGAATCCGGCGCCTATGTCCGCCTCGCCGGTGAAGACATCCCCTTCACCCCCAACATGCACAAACCCTGCATCCTCTTCGCCGCCGCCGACCGCGCACGCTGGGAACTGCTGGTGAAAGAGGTTTATCCGAGGTTGCGGGAGAAGAAGAGGGCTTAAAAATATTATTTGACATAATGCATAGGTTAGTCTAACCTGCCTCCCAATAAAAAAACAAAGAGGATGTGTGATGACCAGCCAAAAGAAAAACACGAAACAAAAAACGGATATCGCCGAACTGACGGCAGTGGGCGATTTCGTAATTTCGGCGGCGAAGGGCAAGAAGAAGGCAACCGTCAGCATTGTGACGGGCTATGATTACGCGGGCTCGCGGCATATCAACGAACGCCTGTCAGACTCGGCCCTGAATACCTACGTGCCTGTATGGGAACCGCATGTGGATGAAATTCCGGCAGCGCAGGTGCAGGAGCGCCTCGATCAGATGATCAGTGGATACAAGCAAGCTGGCGAATTCAAAATTCGGCACGGGCGTTTCACTGGATACGAGGGATAGGGCTTTCGGTGCCGCGCGCGGATTGGCCGCAGCGAAGAAAGAGCTTCCGGGCTTCAAACCACCGGCGGCTTGAAGGCGTTTGCGGCTTTGGTGAGGGGGGCTGTGGCTGCGGGTAGGGTGACGAGCTCTTTTGCGGCGGGCAGGCCGAGGAATTCGGGCAGGGTCACGAAGCGCAAGCTTTCCATGTCGTTCATGGGGCGGTCGAGTTCATCCATCGCGCCGCGATGGATGAGGGGCGGCTGGTTGCCAGGGCGGTTGTAGAGCAGCATCACGAATTCATCGAGCTTGTCGTTCATGTAAATGCTGACGACTTCCTGACCGAAAGTGTCTCCGCCGCGCCATTCAAAACCGTTCTTCAGAAGTTTGCCGAGCAGGGACTCCAGCATCTCGCCGTCTTTTTCAATCGTGGGCATCACACACCTTAAACTTTTGTTTTTTTAATCGGATTTTTTTGGCCCGTAAACCGAGTCACGAGGTGCTGTTTGTAGTTTATTGCGTTGCGCGATGCAAGACTC
>JAYUPV010000337.1:0-2238 GCA_043759865.1 Alphaproteobacteria bacterium
CCGGAGATTGATTTCCGCACCGATGTGGACGCGCTTTTGAAGGCGGTCACGCCCAAAACCAAAATGCTGCTGCTCGCCAATCCCAATAATCCGACAGGCAGTTATATCGGGCGCGACGAGCTGAAGCACCTGTGCGAAAATTTGCCGCCACATATCATGTTGCTGCTCGATAGCGCCTATGCCGAATTCGTGCAGGAAAAAGATTATTCTGACGGACGCGACATGGTGGACGCATACCCCAACGTCGTCATGCTCCGCACGTTTTCGAAAATTTACGGCCTTGCCGCGCTGCGTCTCGGCTGGGGCTATTGCTCGCCCGATGTGGCGGGCGTGGTCAACCGCGTCCGGGGTGCGTTCAATGTGGGGGCTCCCGCTCAAGCCGCAGGGGTTGCGGCGCTGGGCGATGCCGATTTCCTGAAAAGGACGCTGGAAATGACAAATACCGGCCGCCGCTATCTTACAGAAAATATAACCGGCCTCGGCTACCGCGTTTTGCCGAGCGTGGCCAATTTCCTGCTGGTCGAATTCGGCCCCAAGGCCGAGCAGATCCGCAATGCGCTCAAGGACAAGGGTATTTTCATCCGGCAGATGGGGGCGTATAATCTCCCTCAGCACTTGCGCATTACTGTGGGTACGGCAGACGACAACGAACGCCTCATTCGCCAGCTGAAACTGGCAGCAGACAAGTAGGGAGAAAGACGCCCATGTCCCGTAACCAGCAAATCATTATCCTGCTCCTCGCCATTGTTATCAGCGTCGGGCTTGTGGTCGGTGCTTACATGAAAAAGAAACAGCGTTCCCTGCCGCAGGACACGCCGGTCGAGCAGGCAGGCGGTACGACGCAGCAGCCCGTTACAAGATACCCCGCCCCCGACCGGAAAAGGCTTGCGCCCGTGGTCTTGAAAAAACAGCGCAGCGTCTACCGGCCCGACCCCGTTGTGGTGGCGACAGGCAATGTGCGCACGGTGCTGGGGCAGATGCGGCTTTTGAGCGTCAGCATCACCGCCGCCATAATGCGCAACCGCATGGGCTATGCCGATCTTGAAAAGCTGGATTTCACGGGCGGAACCGACAACCCGGGAGATTATGCCGTGTTCAACCCGCGCGGCATCCTGATGTTCCGCGGCATGATGAACGGCTGGGTGACTCAAGACAATCTCGACGAAGTGACGACCGATAGCGGCCAGTCCATCTGGTACAGCTTGCGCCGCTCGGAAGAAGAAAACACGACCATCGACGTGCTCTACGCCGTCATCCCCAAGCCGTCGGCTGCGCTGTGCGCCTCGACGCTCAACAAATTCAGCCTGACCGACAAACTGAAATTCGCCGACGACAACGGGCAGGTCATGACCGACCGCGAAGGTTTCATCCCGAAGGACGCTTACAAATATCCGTCCTGCCTGTTCACGCCCGACAAGGACGCTTACTGGTTCTATCCCTTGCGTTCCCGGCTCTTGCGCAAGGGCTCGAAAACCTGGCAGGCTGTTCCCTGAACCGGTTTTTGATTCTGTGGTCTTCACAAATGCCTGATTTTAAAAGCGAAACCGGAATCAGCTTCCCTGAATAAAAAGTTATGGTAAAATACTTGGATGGGCACAAGTCTTTACCACGGCAGCATGAACACAGCATTGATTGACCACATTGACCTGAACAAGGCCAAGACGGGTCCGTCAAATTCCGAATACGGCATCGGTTTTTACACCGCCATGAATCAGGGCGTTGCCATGGGCAATGCGGGCTGGCGCGGCGGCACGGCCGGCTGGGTGTATGAATTCGAAATTAAAGGCACGTTCGACAACTATTCAAAAGGCCACCAGCAGGGCTGGGTCGCGGGTTTTCAGGAAGTCGACGCGCCGTTGATGAAACAGGTAACCGACGCCATGAAAAAACTCGGCGGCGATTTCGCCAAAGAGGGCGCGGAGCTGATGGCAAGCTTCGAGGCCGGCAAAATGTCGGAGCATACCGGCCGCCATCTTGTGAAAAACCTGCAAAGTAAATTCGGCGTGATGCGCGAGAATGACGGCGGCAAACTGACCTCGACCGATATATTTATCGAGGCGGGCATTGACGGCTTGCGCGCCAACGGCGGCGAGTTCTATGTTTTCATCAACCCGAAAGCGCTCCCCCAGCCGCTGCCCCATTCTTTCGAAGACCCGAACAATGCGAATGCGACCGCCGTCGGCAGGCTGTTGCGTGAAGTGAGTGTCATAAAGGAAATCGACGAATATAACCGCGATG
>JAYUPV010000338.1:0-10876 GCA_043759865.1 Alphaproteobacteria bacterium
GGCATTTCGCTGTTAGAGCCGTCCATCCAGATTTGCGGCTATTACCTTCATGAAAGAGCGTGGATGAAATGGGGCAAATCCCACCCCTCGCAGGCCGCCCCCGACTGGAACGTCCCCGGCGGCAGTTGCTCTCACGGCCACCACCATGACGATCACCACGGGCATAAGCACTAAGAACGGTTACGCCCTGTGGCCTCAAAGTGACAAGGGGCTTATTCTCAAATTCTAATTTGAACTTTTAAAAGGATTACCTGATGAAAAGGCTTCTTTCTGTATTTGTCATTTGCTTCACTCTCGCTGGGTGCGCCAGCCAGATCATACAAAATTACATAGGCCAGCCAATACAAAGTGTGATGCTGGAATATGGGCCGCCCGCGAATGCATTTGATATGCCGGACAAGACTAGAGTCTTTCAGTGGGTAATGCATCAGTCATACACAACGCCCGTCCATGTTAACACATATGGCAATGCAAATATCTATGGTTCGGGTAGCTACGCGAATGCGTGGATGACAAGCAACAGCACCATCACCGGCGGTGAAACCATCAATAGTAAATGTGTTTATAGCCTATATTCCCGCTGGAATAAAAAAGATAAGTCCTACTATGTAACTGGCTTTAAAAAACCCAGCATTATGTGTGAATAGACTCTCGCTTCGCATGGAATGACAGCGGGAAGGGAATGATTATCGCGGACTGTTATTGCCAATCCTGCGTAAAGCCGCGATTTCATCTTCGAGTGTCAGTTTGACAGGCCCGCGTCAGAGCCACAGAAGACCGGGTGACTTTTCCGCAAGGCTGATGACCGGCCACTTTGCGTTCTGCTTGATCGCGTCGACACGCGTGCCCATGCCGCCCTCGGAGCGCTCGGCGGTGATGCGGAACTGTTCGCCCAGCTTCATCGCCTGCAATTTCCCGACGACATCCGGCTGCGACGCCACGGCCGGCAGCCAGACCGCCTGATGCGGGTCGACCTTCACATAGATGCCGAACTCGACCTCGCCTGGTTTTGAATATTGGGTCGGCTCCGAAATGCCCGCAAAAATCACCGGCTCTTTATCCTGCCGGGATTCCAACACGGCGATGAACCGGCGCTCGAAAGCCTCGTTGATCCTGTTTTTCAATGCGGTCAAAAAATTCGCCATTCCAGTTTACCCCTTATAATTATGTTCGCAGCACAACCCGTGCCCGCTTTACCTTAATTCAGGCTCCGGCCTATTTCTTGGGCGCGTAGCAGGAGCAGACTTCGCCACCCTTCGGCGTCACAGGTGTCACAATGCCGCCTTTTTCGCGGGCGTAGACCTCGCCGTTTTCATCCAGATGAGAGGTCGAAAGCGGATGCAGGAAAGATTCCCGCGCCACGACCCAAGCCTGCCGCAATGTCGATTTCCATGAGTTTTGCATGATACACACCCTTTTTATTAATTATGGTAAACCACAATGCTTGATTTCGGGCGCGGCGTCAAATAAAAGAAATATTAATTCTATATATCAATGATTTAAAATATTTTATTAAAGTGATAAACTAAGCTATCCTGTGCCGTCATTTCCGCCCATCGACAGGCCGGGCAGCTTGCAGGGTTTATCAAGTTGCAGGCTAAGGTCACCGCGCAATCCACGGATTTCAGTTGTTAATGCTTCCAGCTGACGTGCAATGCGGTTGAAGGCTTCGAGCATGGCCTTGTCATTGGCCAGAGCCTCGTCCTGCTTTGTGTTGAGCTTCTCGAGTTCTTCGAATGTTTTCGTCGTGCCTTTGCGCACTTCGTTAATTTCGCTCTGTGACCATTCCGTCATTGCAGCCTCACTTGTGAGCCTTCAATCGAGCATTTTTATGGCAAAAAGTCAATGCCGGACAATCCGCTATTGCCGCCCCGTCCAAGGCCGCTTGCCCCGCCTGTCCCGCACGCTGTCGATGTCTATACCGCCGCCTTCACTCAGGTATATGGCATGCGACCCGTCACGCCACAAATCCCAGCGGTCGAGCAGCTTTGTACGGGCGCGGCACTCTGGCGCCTTGAACGGCTCTCCGCTGATGATAAGGGTGGCGCTGGCGCAGTCCTCCGGCAGGCCGTCCTTGGTTTTGACGAACACCACGGTCTGCCCCTTGGCCTTATAGGTGCAGGTGGCGGGGGTGCAGGAAACGACCTCACCCTCTCCCGTTTCCGGCCAGTAAGAGATCCCCGCGCCGCCTTCGCGCTCCTGCCATTCGTTGCGGGTGAATTTGTCGCGGGTTTTTGACGACACCCACAGCTTGCCGTCCACCCCGCGCACCGCGAACAGGTCGATGCGGGCGGAGATGAGGATATCGGGACGTTTGGTCATCGGTATCAGCGCAAAGGCGACGATGAGCGGAATGAGCCCGAAATATCTCTCGCGCCCCTGCCAGATCGCAAGCCACATGCCGCCAAGCGCGACGAGGCCGAGAAGAGAAGACGGCCATGCGTCCACATGCTGCGCGGCATGCGGCCAGCCGGCGACGGTTTCCGCGACATCCATGATAAACCCGAGGCTCGTTTCCATCACCCACAGCGGCGCGTGTTCGAACCCAAGAGGCATCAGCAGGCAGGCAATCAGCCCCGCCGGAAAAGTGATGAACGACGACAGCGGCACCGCAATCATGTTCGCCACCATGCCGCCGGAGAGGGACATGCTCGAAAAATGGAACAGCGAAAAAGGGGCAGTCGCAAGGCCCGCGACGAAGGTCGACAGGAAACAGCCGAACAGGTACAGCGCATAGCGCTTCATCCGCGACGCGCCCCCGAACTGCTGTGACCACCAACCGCGCGTTGATTCATAAACCCCCACCAGCCCCGCGACGGCGGCGAAGGAAAGCTGGAAACTCGCGCCCGGCAAAACTTCCGGCTCGAACAGCAAAATCACAAGCGCGGAAAACGCGACAAGCCGCAGCGTGAACGGGTCGCGGTCAAGCATCACCGCGCCCATGATAATGCACACCGACAGCACCGCCCGCTGTGCCGGAACAGGCGCGCCGATAAGAAGCATGTAGAAAATCGCGACCGGCAACCGCCGCCCCCGCCGCAATCTTTTTCACCGGCCAGCGCAGCGCGCAATACGGCACCGCCGCCAATGCCGCCCGCACCATGAAAAATGCAAACCCCGCGATAAGAAGAAAATGCGAACCGGAAATGGCAATCAGGTGCGCGATGCCCGAAAGACGGCAAATCTCCCATATCCGCTCCGATATCCCGTCATCTTCCCCCACCATAAAGGCGGTGATAAGCGCGGCATGGTCTTTGTCTTTTACCTCGGCATCAATGCGCGCGCGTATTTCCCCGCGCAACCGCTCGAAGAAAAACCCGCCCTCGCGCTTCGATAAAATTTCAGCAGCGCCGATAGCATAGCCCGTCGCGCCGAGACGCTTGAAAAAAGCATGCCGCTGGAAATCGAAAGCACCGGGCAGCACAGGCGGCGACAGCGGCATCAGCACCGCCTTCACCCGTATCACATCCCCCGCCGCAGGTTTCGCCGCATCCGTTGCTTTCAGCCGCACACGCACGCGCTCGGGCATGGACTGCCCCTTCAGGTCGCCGTCTTTCAGCGCGAGGTTGTCGAGCACCACGCGCAGGCCTTTTGTCAGCGCCGTCACCTCTGCCACGCGGCCCTCGACCGTCACGCCGAAAGCTTTTTTGACCAGCACGGGCGCTGTCACATTCCATGTCCGCACCTGCCCCGCCGCAAAGCCGAGCACGAACATGAAAGCGACCAGCCAGAAATGCAGGAACACTTTATTTTTGTGGAACGGCACGCAAGCAACCGCAAGAAAAGCGAGCGCCACAGGCCCCGCCATCAGCGGCGGTTCCGCCGGCAGCGCGAAATAGGCGAGGATGCCGAGCGCCAGCGGAACTAGCAGCCACAGCAGCCAGCGGTCACGCTGGGCAAGCAGGGAGTCACGGAAACTATTGATATGATTAATCATTCGTGAATTGATTTAACGCGGCAAAGGCCGTAGAGTACTTGAAATATATGCGGAAAGCACGAGGCATTTGAATGTCGGATATCATCACCCGTTTCGCCCCCTCCCCCACGGGCTACCTGCACATTGGCGGCGCGCGGACGGCGCTGTTCAACTGGTTGTACACGCGGCATTACGGCGGAAAATTTTTGCTGCGTATCGAAGACACCGACCGCGCGCGCTCGACCGACGCTGCGGTGAAGGCGATTTTCAACGGCCTCAACTGGCTCGGCATCGAGTTCGACGGCGAGCCGATATTCCAATTCGCACGCATGAACCGTCACGCCGAAATCGCGCAGGAGCTGGTGAAGCAGGACAAAGCCTATTACTGCTACACCACCCCCGAAGAACTGGAGGTGCTGCGCAAGGAACATGGCGAGCACGCGCATCTCAGCTCTCTCCTGCGCAAGCGCGCGGAACAGGGCGCGCCTTCGCCCGACGCGAAACCCGCCGTACGCATCAAGGCACCCACGACGCAAAGCCACGAAATGATTATCCAAGACGTCGTGCAAGGCGAAGTGAAAGTGCCCTACACCCAGCTTGACGACATGATTTTGCTGCGCTCCGACGGCACGCCGACTTACATGCTTTCCGTGGTCGTCGACGACCATGACATGGGCATCACGCATATCATTCGCGGCGACGACCACCTGACCAACGCTTTCCGCCAGCGCATGATTTACGATGCGATGGGCTGGAACGTGCCGAGCTTCTCGCACATCCCCCTCATCCACGGCCCCGACGGCGCGAAGCTGTCGAAGCGCCACGGCTCGCTCGCGGTCGAAGCCTATGCCGATATGGGTTATTTGCCCGAAGCGATGCGTAATTACCTGCTGCGCCTCGGCTGGGGCCATGGCGACACCGAAATCATCTCGAGCGAAGACGCGACGCAAATGTTCGAGCTGACCGATATCGGCCGTTCGCCGAGCCGCATGGATTTCGCCAAGCTTGCGAACGTGAACGGACATTACATGCGCCTTGCAAGCGACGACCGCCTGCTGTCGCTGCTCGCGCCCTTCCTCGAAAAAGAGCTTGGCGCGAAGCCCGATGAAGTCGGCCTTGCGCGGCTGAAGCGCGGGCTGCACGACCTGAAGGAACGCGCGCATACTTTAATCGACCTTGCGAAAGCAGGATCGTTCTACCTGCGCCACCGCCCGCTGCCGCTCACCGAAGACGCCGCAAAAGTCCTCGACCAGCCCACGCGCGCGCTGATCGGCGAAATGAAACAGGCGCTCGGCACCGTGACGGAATTCAGGCATGACGCCATTGAAACCGCGCTGAAAGAATTTTCGGTGAAAAAAGAGCTGAAACTCGGCAAGGTCGCCATGCCGCTCCGCGCCGCCATCACCGGCTCGACCAACAGCCCTTCCGTCTTTCACGTTGCCGAAATACTTGGAAAAGAAGAGACTTTGGCGCGCCTTGGCGACGTCGCGTAGCGACCTATTTGAATAGCGAGGTATTGCAAATGAGTGACGACAACAAACCGCTGCACGAAAAAGTCTACCAGATTGTCGTCGAAGGGCAGCAAGCCGAGAAGCAGCGCGCCAATGCGTGGCGTGGCGGCACGGATTTCGCCGCACGCACGCCCCTCGCCGTCTGGGGCGGGTTGTTCGGCGGCATCAGCGCTGCCTTTGTCCACACCGAAGGCGCGCTAGAACTTTTCCTTGTGCCTCTCCTTGGCGTGCTGACGGGCGCAGGCATCGGCTGGGTTTTCGGCCACGCGCTGCACGTCGTGTTCATCAAAATCCCCAAATTCCTCTTCAGCCTCGCCGTGGGCGCTTTCCGCAGCAACCGCGAACCGCCGGTTTAGGAATTCAATTCACTCCGACCTCTTTGCTGCTTTTAGAGTCATCACGCGCAACTGTCGAGGAGGGCAACACAGTGGCATTCAACCGTCGGCAGCTATTCGCCTTATTTTTAGGTTTATGCGCCATGCTGATTGGGTGTTTATTTTTACGACAGCAGGGTAGCGCTCCGCCTCATGTTGAAAAACATCCACATGGAATTGGCAAATATCTGTCACGGGTCGGCGACGGCCCAATTATGGACTTACATTCCAGTTTCGCTGAGGGAGTAAAAGAAAATCGTATCAAGCCAGAAGATTTTGAACAATTGAAATTCACTTGGCCTGATGATCCGACATTCGGACGCAATGTTGATTTCGAAGTTTTTAATCCGAAAAGTAAAAGATCAATTGTAAAACGATTTTCCGTTTCCGTGAACAAAGGAATGGATTTGACCCAAGTTGCCACTCAAAAAAATGACCGCATGTTTTTTAATCTAAGGCGTATGCAGGTGGCACAAAATAGAAAATCCAATGAGACGCCAATTTCAGATTGCATTACAGCTGTCATCCCCAATCTACGAGCAGATGTCTGTGAGGCATTCGGTACTGTTGTGTCGATAAACATCGATCTGGCGGCTGACAATTCACGACTAGTAAATGACGTGAATGACAAAGATGTTGGGAGAGGATGTATCAAACACCCTGATGGAAAATTGTATGCCTTAATGCCAATTGTTTGTAGACATAAAATGCCGAACTCTGACATTTGGTCTATAGAGTAGAAGAAGTAAAACTATGAAAGAAGTCGGAGTAAATTGATTTACTCATCACTTCCCCTCGCAATGTTCGTGGTCGGCAATGACCGATACCTTGCCGGGCAGCGTGCCGGTCGTGTAAAAACCTTTTATCTGCGTGCCTTCCGCGTCGCCCGCCAGTTTGCAGGCAGGGTTTGCGGCATCGACATAGACAACTGAAAACAGCGTGCCGTCCTTGCTCACAAGTGCTGCGGGCTTGCCCGACTTTATCGCTTCTTTCACCAGCGTGGGGCGGATTTCGTCGATCGTGCCACGGAACAGATGCAGCATCAGCTTGCCCTGCACCAGCCGCGCTTCGGCGAAACTTGCCGGCAGCTTCCCGCGCAGCGCGGCGGGCAATGCGTCTGCCTTCACCGTTTTGAATTCGATGCGCGGAATGGCGGCAGAGGCAACAGCTAGCGCAGGCGTACCCGAAGAAACATCAAGCTGGAACGGCTCGGAGAAAACATCGCCTCGCTCCGGTACAAGCGCGTGGCAGGCAGCGCAGGCCATCGACGCGATGTCCTGATCCTCAGCCACCGCCTTGCCGCTGCCGTCAAACAGCGCATAGCCCCAGCCGTTCGTCTCGCTCCATTTTTTTGCGTCGCGCACCATCAATTGATAGCGCCGCGCGCCGACAGGCACGGCGGAGCTAGTGAAGCTCGGGTCTTCCTGCGTCAGCAAACCGATTTTGCCGAAAACCGCGCCGTCGGGATAATTTTTTCCACCCGCCAGCAACGCCTTCCACGCGATGTCATTCGCATAGGTCAGGCGCATCTCGCCGGTGTCCTTGCGGTAGCGCACCGTGACGAAATGCCAATTGGCGGGGTCCTTCCAGAAACCGTCGTAATCTTTCAGCGCATAACCGTTCATGGTGCCGGAGGTCGCGACAGGAGATGGCGCGGGAATTTTTTTTGCCTCCTCCGCAGATTTTGATTTTGGCGCCTCCGCGCCGGCGCTGAAAACAAAAACCGCGCAGCAAAAGGCGCACACACCAAAAAACACCAGCAGGGATTGACGCAAAGTCATGGCTTTTCCTTTTCTCACCTGATGCCTGGCAGGTCGTCGCCGACATCAATCATTTTTATCGTCGGCTCCCATTCTTCGGCGCGTTTTTTAATGGCGGCGATTTCGGCGGGGCTCAGGCGGCCTTCGAGGCTGTTGCGCATCGCCTCGACATCATTGCCGCCGAGCGTGGCCGCGAGCGTGAGCCAGAAATAGGCTTCCTTGTTGTCGGTGCGCACGCCGCGCCCACCCGCATACATGGAACCAAGATTGTACTGCGCCATGCGCTCGCCCTGCTGCGCCGCGCGCTTATACCACCTTGCGGCTTCTTCTTCGTTCTTCGTCACGCCCTGCCCTTTCAGGTACAGCGTACCGAGCGCGCTTTGCGCATCCATGTCGTTCTGTTCCGCAGATTTCGAAAGCCATTCGGCGGCAATCTTGTAATCTTGCGGGACGTCCTGACCGGTGGCGTAGCGCATGCCGATATTGTATTGCCCGGTCGCGCTGCCTCCCTCCGCTGCTTCCATCTGGTCGGCAAGCGAAGTGAGGTTTTGGCTGAATTCATTTTGCGGTTCTGCCGCCCCGTCCTCCGCCGCAGCGGGAAACGACAGGACGATCAGCACGGCGGCTGTGGCAAGCGCGGTTTTAATCATGCTGCGGTTTCCTTTTTGCGGCACCAGAATTTATATGAATGGATAAAAGTGTCGGGATACATTTTTTCGAACGCGGCCCAATGACCGAGCTCCAGCCCTTTCGGGTCGTCGGGGAACATCTTGCGGAATTCATCCAGCACAGTCTCCGGCAGCTTGAAGCCGCCGAAAACAAGCCCGAGCTTTTCAAGTGCGGCCTGAATGCGCGGGATGGTGAACCTGTCCTCGTGCACATGGAACAAAAGGTCGCTGTACATGGTGAGGAAATAATAATCGCGCGCCTTCAAAAGCGTGGCGAGGCTTTCGGGTTTCAGCAGGCTCGCGCTTTCCTTGCGGAAGCGGCGCATGCCTTCATGCGTCGGCGGAAATTTTCCCCTGGCAATCGCCGCGCGCGCCTCGACAATCGCGCGGCGCGGCGTTTCGCCGTAAAGCCCGATATGCATGACTCCGCCGGGGTTGAGCTGCCGCGCAAGCATTTCCCAGCCTTTTTCGGGGTCGCCAAGATGGTGCAGCACGCCGACGCAATGGATGTAGTCGAAAGTTTTTCCGAGCGCATCGAGCTTGAAAATATCCGCCTGCCGGTAGGAAAGGTTCGCAAGTTTGTACTGCTCCGCCTTTTGCATGGCATAGGCAAGGCTGGCGGTGGTGATGTCGATAGCAAGCACGCCCGCCTGCGGATAGGCGGCGGCAAGCTGCGACGACTCCCTGCCCGTGCCGCAGCCCGCGACAAGCGCCGTCGCGCCCGGCCTCGACAAAACCGCTGTGTCACGGTCGCGCCAGGTGATTTCGGTTTCCTCCAGTTCGCGCCAGCGCGGATAGGGGAACTGCTCGTACATGTCTTTTACTTTTGCCGATATCTCGTCTGCGATAGGCGTGGCGGCAGTCACGGCGCGCGCCTTTTCCTGCAGCAGTCGGTATTCTGCGATTTGCAGCTTCATCAAAGCGCCCATCGCGTCCGCGCCGGAAAAATGTTTTTCGATAGCGTCGGCGTTTTTCAGGCAGTAAAGCGGCACATAACAGCCGAGCAGCGCAACGGCGCCCGCGTCCTGCTCGCCCGCTTCCACACGCGCGCGCAGGGCATCGGCGGCTTTTTGCTCTTTCGCCGTGACATCCATGATGTAGTCGCTGTGAAAGGCGTAGCGCGCGACGGCCGTGACGAGAGAAAAATAATCCTTCTCCGCGAGTTTCTGTTTCGCCGCGCCCTGTTGCTCCAGCAAAAAGCGGCGCAGATGCGTCATGAAAATTTCGAACGGCATAAAGCACACGACGATCTCGGCGATGCCGAGCAGGAAAAACGGCCGTAACAGCGGCGAAAAATCCGTCACCTCGTCAAACGGGTTGCCGAGCGGCAGCAGCCGCTTGCGCACGACGCGGGCGAACAGGTCGCCGAATTCCGGGTTGATAAGCTGGGCGTTGCCCCACAGCACGTTCGCGCCGCCGAATTCGAGCCCCGGCGTTTCAAGGCAATTCAGTATGGCACTTTCGACTTTTTCGTTGCGGTGCGTGAACGACATGTCGCGCGCAAGGCGCAGGAATTTTTTGCGGATGTCGTGCCCGGGCGCGCCCGAATTGATGGCGAGCACGGCATAGCCCACCGCCTCCATCACCTGCCCCGCCGTTTCGAAAAGGTCTGCCATGATGCACATGGCTTCAGTATCGTGCTCATCAAGCGCGAAAGCGATGGCGAGCGTTTCTTCAGCGCCCTCCAAATCTCCGCTGGCAATTTTTTTCCGCGCCGCTGCGTGCAACTCCGCAGGGGAATGCTGCTGTACCGGTGATGCTGAAGCCTCTTGGGTCATGTTCAGCCTGAAACGCAGACCTTGTTGCGGCCGGTGTGCTTGGCTTGGTAAAGCGCTGCGTCGGCGCGCTCGAGCAGCGAGGTTGCGTCTTCGCCGACAAGGCATTCCGCGACGCCGATGGAAATGGTGATGGCGCCGAGTTTTTTATTGTCGGCCTTGTTCACCAGCTCGCGCGTTTCGATGGCGCGGCGCAGCGTCTCGGCGACTTTCGCACCCGCCGCGAGCGGCGTGCCGGGAAGGATGACAACAAATTCCTCGCCGCCATAACGCGCCGCCGTATCCTGCCCCTTGACGTTGCTGACCAGAACGCGCGCGACAAGACGCAGCACCTGGTCGCCCATCGGGTGGCCATAGGTGTCGTTGAATTTTTTGAAGTGGTCGATGTCGAGCATCATCAGCGTCAGCGGCGTTTTTTGCGCCTGCGCCTCGTCGATCGCGGACACCAGCGCAATGTCGAAAGCCTTGCGGTTCGCAATGCCGGTCAGGCCGTCGGTGCTGGCTTCTTTCTTGACCGTGTCGAGATATTTTTTCAGGTCTTCCACCTGCTTCGAGGAGTTCACGAGCTCGGATTCAAGCTCCTTGTTTTTCGCCATTACTTTTTTCGTGTCATCCAGCATCAACGTGACGACATAGCCGAGATCATCAAGCGTGGTGGCGCTTTCTATTTTCTGCGCCGCGCCCGAAAGGCTGTCGCCGTATTCGACCGTCGCATCGGTCGCGGTTTTCAGTTTCGTCACGAGCGTCGTGATCGAATTCTGCACCTGATCGTTGACCTTGCGGATCGGGCCTTCCTGTGCCTGAATGCTCAGGTAGAGGTTGTGGATATTCACGCACGCGGTCTCGTCGACTTTTCCTTCATGCGCGTTGAT
>JAYUPV010000339.1:0-4974 GCA_043759865.1 Alphaproteobacteria bacterium
AAGCGATGAAGCAGGTTTCCGGTTCGATTAAACTCGAGCTCGCGCAGTACCGCGAAATGGAAGCCTTCGCGCAGTTCGCTTCCGACCTCGAAGCATCGACGCAGAAGCTGCTGGCACGCGGCGCGCGCCTGACGGAGCTGCTCAAGCAGGCGCAATACAGCCCGCTGTCGATGGAAGAGCAGACCGTGGTTATTTTCGCGGGTGTGAACGGCTATCTCGACAACGTGGCGATCAAGGACGTGACGGCATTCGAGGCGCAATACCTCAACGCCATCCGCTCCGGCGGCGCCGCGATCCTGACCGCCATCCGCACCGAGCAGAAAATCTCGGACGAAACCAAGGCGGCGCTGCAAAAGTTCGCGGGCGATTTCGCCGCGACTTTCGTTTCGTCGAAGAAGGCCGCGTAACTAAGGGGTTAAAACCGGATGCCTAGCCTTAAGGACTTCAGAACCCGTATTGCCAGCGTGAAATCCACGCGCAAGATCACCTCGGCCATGAAAATGGTCGCGGCCTCGAAACTGCGCCGCGCCCAGCAACAGGCCGAAGCCAGCCGCCCCTACGCCAACAAAATGGCGGCCATGCTGTCGCGCCTCGTCTCCAATGTCAGCATCAGCAAGGACAGCCCGTTCCTGCTGGCCGGCACGGGCGGCGATCAAGTGCACCTGATGGTCGTGGTGACTTCCGACCGCGGCCTCTGCGGCGGTTTCAACGCCTTCATCAGCCGCCTCGCGCGCCTGAAGATCAAGGAACTGCTGGCACAGGGCAAGACGGTGAAAATTCTCTGCGTCGGCAAAAAGGGCCGCGATGTTCTGAAGCGCGACCATCCCGATAAAATCATCCACACGTTTGAAGGCATCGGCCGCAAGCGCCTTTCCTTCGCCGACGCGCAGACCGTGACGCAATACATTCTCGACCTCGCCTCGCGCCGCGAATTTGATGTCTGCACCGTGCTGTTCAACCAGTTCAAGTCGGTTATCAAGCAAGAACCTATCGCGCAGCAAATCATCCCGTTGCCGTTTGAAAAGCAGGCACCGGGCGCGGTCGCCGAAACCGCCCCGAAAGCATCCTACGAATTCGAGCCGGAGGAAGACGAAATCCTCGCGAGCCTTCTGCCCCGCAACCTGTCGATTCAGGTGTTCCGCGCGCTGCTCGACAGCGCCGCAGGCGAACAGGCCGCACGCATGACCGCAATGGACAACGCGACACGGAACGCGGGCGACATGATCGCCAAGCTGACCCTGCGTTACAACCGCGCGCGTCAGGCATACATCACGAAAGAACTCATCGAAATCATTTCCGGCGCCGAAGCCGTCTAATTCACGAACAAGGAGAAAAACACCATGGTTAAACTCGCCAGCAACAACAAGGGCAACATCGGCCGCGTCACGCAGGTCCTCGGCGCCGTCGTCGACGTGCAGTTCGACGGCACGCTGCCCCCTATCCTGGGCGCGCTCACCCTCAACAACGACGGCAAGACGCTCGTGCTTGAAGTCGCGCAGCACCTTGGTGAAAACACCGTCCGCACCGTCGCGATGGACTCGACCGAAGGCCTCGTGCGTGGTCAGGCCGTGACCGACACCGGCAGCCCCATCTTGATGCCCGTCGGCCCCGAGACGCTCGGCCGCATTATCAACGTCGTGGGCGAGCCCATCGACGAACGTGGCCCCATCAACGCGAAAACCTACTTGCCTATCCACCGTCAGGCTCCCGAATTCGTCGACCAGTCGACCGAAACCCAAATTCTGATCACCGGCATTAAGGTCGTCGACCTTCTGGCACCCTATTCCAAGGGCGGCAAGATCGGGTTGTTCGGCGGCGCGGGCGTCGGCAAGACAGTCACCATCATGGAACTCATCAACAACGTCGCCATGCAGCACGGCGGCGTGTCGGTCTTCGCAGGCGTGGGCGAACGTACCCGCGAAGGTAACGACCTTTACCACGAAATGATTGAATCGGGCGTTATCAAGCTCGGCGAAGCAGGCTCCAAAGTCGCGCTCGTCTACGGCCAGATGAACGAACCCCCCGGCGCACGCGCACGCGTAGGCCTCTCGGGCCTCACGGTTGCCGAATACTTCCGCGACCAGGAAGGCCAGGACGTCCTGTTCTTCGTCGACAACATCTTCCGCTTCACGCAGGCAGGCGCCGAAGTTTCGGCCATGCTCGGCCGTATTCCTTCCGCCGTCGGTTACCAGCCGACGCTCGCGACGGACATGGGCGCGCTGCAGGAACGCATCACCTCGACCAACAAGGGCTCGATTACGTCCGTGCAGGCCATCTACGTCCCCGCCGACGACTTGACCGATCCTGCTCCCGCCGCTTCCTTCGCGCACCTTGACGCCACGACGGTGTTGAGCCGCCAGATCGCGGAACTTGGCATTTATCCGGCCGTCGACCCGCTCGATTCCACCTCGCGCATTCTAGATCCGCGCGTTGTCGGTGAAGAACACTACAGCGTCGCGCGTTCGGTCCAGAAAACGCTCCAGAACTACAAGGCGCTGCAGGACATCATCGCGATCCTCGGCATGGATGAATTGTCCGAAGAAGACAAACTCACCGTCGCCCGCGCCCGCAAGATCCAGCGTTTCCTCTCCCAGCCGTTCCACGTGGCGGAAGTCTTCACCGGCTCCCCCGGCGTGTTCGTCCAGCTGGAAGACACCATCAAGGCGTTCAAGGGGATCGTCGCAGGCGACTACGACGACCTGCCGGAATCGGCCTTCTACATGGTCGGCACGATCGAGGAAGCCATCGAAAAAGCCAAGAAGCTGGCGAAAGCCGCTTAATAAAGGGAACAGGCAATGTCAGAAGCACCTGCCGCCGGAAAAACTTTCCAGTTCGAGCTCGTCTCGCCCGAGCGCATCCTTGTCTCGGAAGAGGCAAAGATGGTCGTTGTTCCGGGCGAAGCGGGTGACTTCGGCGTGCTGGCGCAGCATGCGCCGCTTTTGTCTTCCCTGCGTCCCGGCGTTGTCAGCCTGACGGCGGCGAACGGCGATGTCCGCCGCATTTTCGTCTCGGGCGGCTTTACCGATGTCAGCCCCACCAGCTGCTCCGTGCTGGCGGAAGAAGCGATAGCGGTCGAGGATCTCGATAAGGCGAAACTTCAGGAATCGCTGAAGTCCCTCGAAGACGATCTCGGCTTTGCCAAGGAAGACCCCTTGAAACTGGCGCAGGTGAAATCCCAGATCGAGCTGACCAAAGCCAAGATCGCGGTTGCGGCCTGATTATTTACAATTGATGTTCCGGTTTTTTGACGAAGCGCGCCTTTGCCGGCGCGCCAATGTCCTTGCCTGATGAAACGTTGAATGTTTTCAATTTCCGCCAGGCCGCCGTATTCTGCGCGCTTTTCCATTCCTGCTGAAGGCGTTTTCGTTTTTCGCGCTGTGCTTCCCTATGGACTTGTATTTCCTCGGGCGTGAATGATTTTTCCGTCCGGATATTTTCGGGCATCCGCGCCTGCAGTTCAGGACTGAGCTGCTTGACGAAATCATTCGTGTATGCGGTCATGATGATAATGAAGTCCGGCTCGGACAGCTGTTTTATCAGGAATTTGCTTGCCGCATCGTTCTGGCCTAGTTGCTTGTCGGCTTCGTCTATAATAATGATGCTTGTTTTGCCAGCCTTGAGCGGATGTTCGTCAAAGCCGGCGAAGCCCGGCATCGGCGGAAAGCGCAAGATATCTGAGCCGGGGTCTATCGACAGTATCTCGCCGGGCGGCGCAAGACCCGCAGCGACAAGGGCTTTCGCATAGGCGCGCGCCTCGGTGGTTTTTCCTGATGCTGCAGGGCCGGTAATCAGCACGTTCAGGCCCAGCAGCTTGTTGTCATGCTTGCCAAGCACATTGTCGAGTATCATCGCCCTGTAAGGCTCCCGAAGTTTTTCGGTTATCTTGTCAATTTCAAGCGGCGTCATACGGCCTTCTTCCCTATGTGACGGGCACGTTTTTTTTCTTGAAGACGGCGGTGATGGGTGCTGTGATTTCGTGTTGTGTTGTGCAGATGTCGCAATCGCGTGTTTCGCGCCACTGGGCGACAATATCCAGAGATTTTTGTACAGGCGAGACTTGCGGGGCAGGGGAGCCGGGTTGCGGCGAAGCTGTTGCGGGTGCCTGCTGCCCGACGGGCGGTGCGGGCGGCGAGAGGTCAAGCGGAACGTTCAGCTTGTTCGTCAGCACCGGATGCCCGTTCAAAAGCCGCGCGACACCTTGCTGCGTACCGGCAATCACGAACACGCCGTGGCCGGCACTCATGAGTTCGGCGAGCTTGGTGCGGAATTTCGCCAGCTGGTCGTCGGTCAGGCTGTCGATATTGTCGACAATTGTAACGCCACGCTCGCCTTTTTTAAGCGTGGCCTCGAGCTTCGCGCCTGCCGGCCATGCCTTGCCGTCAAGAACCACAGGTGTCTTTTCGCGCACAAGTATCCCTTGCGCCGCCACCGCCGCCGCATACTCGGCAGCCTGATCCGATGTACCGGATTGGCCGGTGATGACTTGATGGAGGTGGGCGAATATTGCGCGTCCCGTCGTCGGTCGCGACGATTGCCGTGCTTGCTTGTCGTCGGCATTTTTAATTTTTCGCTGCAGTTGCGGGTCAAGTGTCATGCGACGTCACCTATATAATCCGGACAGGGTAATCCGATATTATTTTTACAGAAAACGATTAAATTTTTATTAAGGCATTGATTTCGCTTGATAACGCATCAGCGGCTTTTACAACCGGCGGGAAGGGACTATGTTACTGCTGTAGGTCATCAAGGAGAAAAGCCATGTCCGGCGCTGTTGCAAAGAAAATCGATGTCGTATCCACGCTCAAGCTGAAAGACGCCAAGCTGTTCCGCGAGCAGGCCTATATCGACGGCGCATGGGTGAATGCCGATACCGGCAAGGTTATCGAGGTCAACAACCCCGCGACCGAAGAAATCATCGGCACCGTGCCGAATTTGTCGGGCGCTGAAACGCGCCGGGCCATTGAAGCCGCGCAA
>JAYUPV010000340.1:0-2976 GCA_043759865.1 Alphaproteobacteria bacterium
AGACCTATTTCACCGGCGAACAGCCGCGCCTTGAAGCCAAGGTGATGGAAATTGTCGATGCCATGAAAGCGGCGGTGACTGACATGAATAACCATATCTGCACCCTCATTCCCCCGCCTCCCGCGAAAAAGGGCCCGTCCATTTCAAATAATGAGCTGTAGGAGAACCACTCCCCTATGAAATACCCCCTCGCCGAAAAGGCCGTCGCGCAGATGACGCGCAGCTATAACTCATTCGGCGGAGCGGTGCCGAAACAGGCGAAGGTGGCTGTGGGCGGCGCGATAACGGCAATCGATGCCTATATCGACCGGCCAGCGGAGGAAAAGGACGCGCTGATGGCGGCGACCGCGCTTTATTTCTCGACCGATATGACGGTCTACAAAACCCTCCCCGACAATGTCGATGAATACGGCGAACAGGTTAAGGTAATACTTCAGAATGCGCTGGCGAACCCGTTGAAACCTTTTGGTGCCAGCCGCGATCTGATGCAGATCGGCCTTGCCCTTTCGTTGCCCATGAAAGACGTCGCTCTCGAAATGCTGCAACAGACCAAGGACACGCTTGCCGAAGCTGCCGACGACCCCGAACTGCTCAGAAAGCTTATCAATAAGATGCAGCAAGCCATTGTAAAAGGACAAGCAGACGGCGCGCTTCACTTTACCGGCGAGCAGCCAAAGCTCGAGTTCAAGGCGAAGGAAGTGATGCAAGCCATTAAAGCCAAGACAGAAGACCTTGTCGCCCACATGCTGCGCCTGCTTGACCCGCCGGCCGGCGACAGGAAGCCGGCTTCCCCCGGCCCTAGCCCTTAAATTCTTCCATATTCTCTCTGGACGCGCCGGAGCGACTCGTTTATTTTTCCCATGCAATCTCATATCGAGATTCTATATATTACGGAAATCATTTTCTCGCAAGACACAGTAGAGCATTGAAATGTCTAATGAATTGGTCAAAAAAGCCCTCGCCCGCTATGTCGAGAGCTACCCGCCCGAGGAAGGCCGCACCTATGAGCAAATACTGCTCGTGACAGGCGTTGCCAAGGTCATCCGCGAAGAAATCGACCGTCCCAAGGAACAGACAGACGCACTGATGGCGGCCTCGCTGTTGATCGCCTCACGCGAAGTCGATGTCCACCGCGCCCTGCCTCCCGAGCTTGAAGCCTATGGCGAGCATGTTCAGGTCCTGGTTGAAGACTTTGTCGCAAACCCCAAGAAAGACTACACCGCCAGCGCCGACCTCAAGCAGATTGGCCTAGCCAATGCCATTATTGTCATGCCCATCATGGCCGAAACCATGAAGGAGCTGAACAGCGCGGGTCTCTCCGCACTGCGCGGCCAGCCCGAGGTCAACGCCGCCATCGCCGAGATGAAGAACGCACTCGCCGCCAGCAAAGAAGACCTCGAAGACCTGATGACCGGCGACCAGCCCCGTCTGGAGCTGCGTGCAAAGAAAGCCTATGAGAGCCTTGCCGAGACCGCGCGCGAAGCCATCCGGATATACGAAACACCTTCGGCCAAGCCTCCTTCGCTGCCCAAACGCAAGAAGAACCTCGGCCCCTGATTTACTTGAATCGCCCCATCTTTGCATCATCCGGCCGCAGCGGGACGGGTGCTAGATATTTGGCTTTTAACGCTTTTTTAAGATTTGTCTTGTCCTTTTATGGCATTTCATATATAGTCTTTTTAAATGACGGGATTCCGTCCCTTCTGATGCATACGGTCTGGTTTCTATCCACTTGAAGAATCTGGACATTTTTAGAGAGGCACAATGGCAAAGATCACCAAAGGCAAGGCGAAGACCACCACCCCGACCAAAAAGCCTGCCGTAACCAGCAAGCCCGCCCCGGCGATGAAGAAAACCGCCACCGCAGTTAAAGTTACCATGAAAGGCAAGACCGCCGTAAAGGTCCAGCCCCCCGTCGCACAGAAGCCTTCGAAGGCTCCTGCCGCAGCGCCCCCCGCCCCCGCACCGGCCCAGCCGAAGAAGCAGGAAAAACTCGATTTCGCCACCGGCGACTTCGTTGTGTATCCGGCCCACGGCGTCGGCTTCGTCGAAGGCGTCGAAACCACGATGATTGCAGGTATGGAAATCACCCTTTACACCATCTGCTTTGAAAAAGACCGTATGCGCCTCAAGCTCCCCGTGAGCAAGGTGAAGGTGTCCGGCCTCCGCAAGCTGTCCTCGAAGGACCGCCTGAAGGACGCGCTTGCCACCCTCCAGGGCCGCAGCCAGACCCGCCGTGTTATGTGGTCGCGCCGCGCCCAGGAATACGAAGCAAAAATCAACTCGGGCGACCCCGTCGCCATCGCCGAAGTCCTGCGCGACCTGCGCAAGGATACCGACGAGAGCGAGCAGTCCTACAGCGAACGCCAGATTTATCAGGCAGCGCTGGAACGTCTCGCCCGCGAAGTCGCAGCGATCGAAAAGATCGACGAAAAGAAAGCTGCTGAAAAGCTCGAAGCGGTTCTCTCGAACGTCGCTTAATCGCGCACAAGTTTAAAAAAGGCGGCTCCCCCGGGAGCCGCCTTTTTTATTGCCTCTAAATTAATTGACATATAAATCACAACTCCCTACCCTCCCCTTTATGCCCGTGAACAAAGACCTCAACACCGAATTCACCCGCCTGCGCTGGGCCTTTACCTCGCAGAAGAAAATCGACCGTTTGCTGGAGGACACCAAAAACCTCCTGCACCTGTTGCCCGAAACCAAGGCGATGCTCGACCTTGCCGCCGCGCAGCACATCGACATCCGCTTCAATGAAAAATTCATCGGCACCGATGACAGCGGCGTGACCGTCACCAACCGCACGACGGGCACGGTATGTATCGAGATCAAGCCCTACCGCACGCCGGAGGACAGCGTGATTGCGCTTATCCACGAACTGCGCCATGTGTGGCAGCACACGCAGCTTGGCCTCACCGCCAAGACCATGGCGCTCGGCGAGCCGGATGCACGGGCGGCGCTGCTGCTGAACCGCGT
>JAYUPV010000341.1:0-3237 GCA_043759865.1 Alphaproteobacteria bacterium
GGCTGGACAAGCCCACTTGGGCGAAAACCATGACGCCGAAGCCAAGCGTGCCCGCGTCGATTTCAGCGTGATAACCCTTGATAACGCCAGCCTCCTCCAGCGCGCGCACGCGGCGCAGGCAGGGCGGTGCCGAAATGCCCGCACGTTCGGCAAGTTCCACGTTGGTCATGCGCCCGCGTTCCTGCAGGTCATTGAGGATCTTGCGGTCGATGCGGTCTAGTTTAACTTTGGGCATTTTTATTACCTGAAATGAGGGTTAGGACAGAATCAATCCCTGTAATGTAATAATATTATCATATTTTGGTTACAAGAGAAATAATTCAAACATATCTCTTTCTGAATCTTGCATTTTCTATAAGACATACAAAGGCATGTGCGGTGCAGCAATTTGGCCTTATATTACGATTCAGAGGGAGAAACTGAATTGCCAGAATCCGCCATCAAAAGCTGCTGGATTATCACCGAAGGCATCGCAGGCACGGAGAACCAGTGCATCGGCGTGGCCGAGGCGCTGGGCGTGGAACCCGTCATCAAGCGCATCAAGCTGCGCTCCCCTTGGAAACAACTGAGCCCCTGGCTTTCCTGCGGTCACGGCAATGCCTTGACCCCTGACAGCGACAGCATTGCCCCTCCCTACCCCGACCTTGTGATTGCCAGCGGCCGCAAGAGCATCGGCATCGCACGCTATATCCGCGAACAGGCCAAGGGCCGCACGTTTGTGGTGCAGATACAGGACCCGCGCGTCAACCCGAAGCATTTCGACCTTGTGGTCGTGCCCCAGCACGACCCGACCCGCGCCGAAAACGTGATTGTGACCAAGGCGGGATTGCACCGCGTGACACCGAAGAAAATCGCCGATGCGAAGGCGAAGTTTGAAAAGCAGTTTGCCAAAATCCCGCATCCCCGCGTGGCCGTTCTCATCGGCGGCACCAGCAAGGCGCATACGATGACAGCGGAAAACGCGAAGGCGCTGGCGCTGCAACTGCTGCATCTTGCCGAGCGCCCCGATATAGGGCTGCTCATCACCGCCTCCCGCCGCACTGGGGAGGAAAACGCAAAGCTGCTGCGCGACATGCTGCAGGGACCCGCCATCCATTTCTGGGACGGCGCGGGCGAAAACCCGTATTTTGGCTTTCTGGCCCTCGCGGACTATATCATCGTCACGGAGGACAGCGTGAGCATGGCATCCGAGGCTCTCTCCACCGGAAAGCCCGTCTATATCGCGGCTTTGGAGGGGGGTGCAAGGCGGCTTGACATGTTCCATAAAATCCTGCAAGAACAAGGGTACACACGCCCGTTTACAGGTCTGCTGGAACAGTGGAATTATACACCGCCAGACGACACCCAACGCGTCGCGGACGAAATCCGCGAGAGATTTAAAGTCGCGCGTGCGACACGCAATGCAAAGGAATAAAAAAGATGTCCGCGCCCAAGACGTTTAACCGCAAGGTTCTTATCATCGGCTCCGGCCCCGCAGGTTACACCGCCGCGATCTACACCGCGCGCGCTAACCTGAAGCCCCTTCTTGTCGCAGGCATGCAGCCGGGCGGGCAGATGACAGTCACCTCCGATGTCGAAAACTATCCCGGCTTCGCCCAGCCCATCAACGGCCCGTGGCTGATGGACCAGATGAAGCTGCAAGCCGAACATGTCGGCACCGAAATGATCACCGATACCATCGTTTCCATCGACCTGAATTCCAACCCCAAGAAAGCCATCGGCGACAGCGGCGATGTTTACTATGCCGACGCGGTCATCATCGCGACCGGCGCGCAAGCCAAATGGCTCGGCATCCCGTCCGAAAAAAATTACATGGGCAAGGGCGTTTCCGCCTGCGCCACCTGCGACGGGTTCTTCTACAAGAACAAGGAAGTCGTGGTCATCGGCGGCGGCAACTCGGCCGTTGAAGAAGCGCTGTTCCTCACCAACTTCGCCACCAAGGTCACCGTCATCCACCGCCGCGACAGCTTCCGCGCCGAAAAAATCATGCAGGACCGCCTGTTCAAGCATCCCAAGATCAACGTTATCTGGGACAGCGAGATGGAAGAAGTCACCGGCGACGGCAAGACCGTCTCGGGCGTGAAAATTAAAAACATCAAGACCGGCGACGTGACCGACCTGAAAACCGACGGCGTTTTCGTCGCCATCGGCCACAAGCCCGCGACCGACCTGTTCAAAGGCCAAGTCACCATCGACAATGACGGCTACATCGTCACGAAACCGGATAGCACCGCCACCAACATCGACGGCGTGTTTGCAGCCGGCGACGTAAAAGACAAAATCTTCCGCCAAGCCGTCACCGCCGCAGGCATGGGCGCAATGGCAGCCCTTGAAGCCGACAAATACCTCGCGCATCTGGAAGCCCAGCACAACGCCACCCCCGCGAAGAAAGCGGCGAATGGGAATCCGAAGCCGTAAAGATGACTGATCAAAGTTTACCGAAGCCCCGTGCGTTATGGAGCGTAAAGTTGACTCGACGGTTACGGGCTGGCTGTAAGCTTTTCCTAGAAAATGCTTTCGCGCCCTTTTTTGACAAACAATCTCTACTCACCTTATTTGGATTTTTCTTTAGTCTATATTTTATTTTTTCGTCAAAAGGCATCTTAAGCACCGCCCTCGAAATCCACAAAGACTGGAAAGACACGATCCCATTTATTTACGCTTATCCCTTATATCTTGTTTTCTGCTTATTTTGGTCAATTTCCGGCACCATAAAGGCAGAGAAAGAGCGAGGACATTGGGCTGGAAAAAGTTTTATTTATAACGAGCCAATTCTCCTAAAAAGCGCTCACGTTTCGGGATCCCACCCAATTCAAGCAATTCCCTTCAAAATTGAAGACTGTGAATGGGGCGGATGGGTTGAAGTAAAAGTCAAAATCGAAGGCTTTGAGCGGAACGTTAAAATTCTTATTTCTTCATCTAACTCAGGACCGCAGATGCCTTGGGAACACGTTCAAGCAGGAGATAGATACATGCTTGCCTTTGTTCCTGAAGACAAAACCTTCTATTTATCTGCGCAAGTACAAAATACAAATTCTTCAATTGTAAAAGTCTATTTGATGTCATCAAACGTTCAATAATGGTAATCAAAGACATCGGAGGAATTTGAAATTTACCCTCCCTGTCATTCCCGCGAAGGCGGGAATCCAGTACCGTGGTTTATAAAAACAGCGCATCAAAGGGGTCAGAGTAATTTGAGTTTCTTGCCCTTGTCCCCTCTCCCGCTTGCGGGAGAGG
>JAYUPV010000342.1:0-5739 GCA_043759865.1 Alphaproteobacteria bacterium
CACCACGGAGATGGTTTTTGTCGAAGACTCCTGAGTATCAAAGCAGCAGATTCGAGTCAAACAATATGTGAATCTATTTTAAAAAATTGTTTGAAATCAAGGCTATTTCCCAAATTATAAGAGGCCGGGGTTACGGGCCCGGCCTCTTTTTTTAACACACACTCGTTAGGACGTTTGTCCAGAAACTCTTCGACACCACGGAGATGGTTTTTGTCGAAGACTCCTGAATATCAAAGCAGCAGATTCGAGTCAAAGCAAATATGAAAAATCTTATAGGACATAACGGGCCGTTCCAAATTGACTCGATATAACAGGGGCTTTGCGATAAATTGGGCGCGTCAAAAAAAGGGTTAATGAACATGGCAGAGACACAATACGACCTGGTGGTGATCGGTTCCGGCCCCGGCGGCTATGTCTGCGCGATTCGCGCAGCACAGCTGGGCCTCAAAACGGCCTGTGTGGAAAAAGACAACACGCTCGGCGGCACCTGCCTCAATGTCGGCTGCATCCCGTCAAAAGCGCTGCTCAGCGTCTCGGAAAAATACGCGCAAGCCTCGCATGATTTCGCCGGTCTCGGCATTGATGTCGGCACGCCCAAGGCCGATTTAAAAAAGATGATGGCGCATAAAGATAAAGTCGTCGCCGCGAACACGCAGGGCATTTCTTTCCTGTTCAAGAAAAACAAGGTCGATCACCTCGTCGGCACCGGCACAATTACGGGCGCAGGCGTGATTGAAATCAACGGCAAAGACGGCAAAAAAACCATCACCGCCAAAAACATCGTGATTGCGACAGGCTCCGAAAGCTCGCCGCTGAATGGCGTGACGGTCGATGAAAAACAGATCGTCACCTCTACCGGCTCGCTCACGCTTGAAAAAGTGCCTGCCACTATGGCGGTTATCGGCGGCGGCGTTATCGGGCTTGAAATGGGCTCGGTCTGGCAACGCCTCGGCACCAAGGTCACCGTCATCGAATACATGGACAGGCTTCTGCCCGGCTCCGACCTCGAAGTGTCGAAAGAAATGAAAAAGCTCATGACCAAGCAGGGCATGGAGCTGAAACTTTCCACCAAAGTCACCGGCGCGCAAACCGCGAAAGATAAAGTCACGCTGACGCTTGAACCCGCAAACGGCGGCGCTGCGGAAAAGCTCGAATTTGAAAACGTGCTGCTCTCCATCGGCCGCCGCCCCTACACCAACGGCCTCGGTCTTGAAAAAGCGGGCGTGAAGGTCGACAACCGCGGCCGCGTCGAAATCGACGACCATTTCCAGACCAATGTCGCAGGCATCTATGCCATCGGCGATGTTGTGCGCGGCTCAATGCTGGCGCACAAGGCCGAAGACGAAGGTATGGTCTGTGCCGAAATCATCGCGGGGCAATCAGGCCATATCAATTACGACGCTATCCCCTCGGTCGTTTACACCTTCCCCGAAGTCGCCAGCATCGGCAAGACGGAAGAACAGTTGAAAGAAGCAGGCGTGGAATACCGCGTCGGCAAATTCCCCTTCATGGCCAATGGCCGCGCGCGCGCCATGGCGGCGACCGACGGTTTCGTGAAAATCCTCGCTGACAAGAAGACCGACCGCGTCCTCGGCTGCCATATCGTGGGGGCAGAGGCGGGAACCCTCATCGCCGAAATCGCGATTGTCATGGAATTCGGCGGATCAAGCGAAGACATCGCCCGCACCTGCCACGCTCACCCGACGCTCAATGAGATCGTGAAAGAAGCGGCGCTGGCGGTGGATGGTCGACCGATACATATCTAAATGACCGACATCCCCATCCGCACCAACGCCGTCGTCGTCTATGCCGTGCGCCACACGGCGCGCGGGGCGGAGGTGTTGCTGCTCAAGCGTTCCAAGGGCGACACGCTGGATGAATTCTGGCTGCATTGCGCGGGGCGCATAGAGGAGGGCGAGAAGGGCTGGCAGGCGGCGGTGCGCGAATTGCGCGAGGAAACCGGCCTTGAAACCCCCGATTTCTATTCCACAAACTATTGCGAACAGTTTTATTCGGCGGGGATGGATGCCATCTGCATGCTGCCGCTGTTCGTCGCCATTGTGCCCGAAACCGCCGAAGTGAAGCTGAACGACGAACATTCCGCGCATGTCTGGGTGGGGTTCGATGCCGCACGCGATATGGTGCCGTTCAACAACCAGCGTGAATGCCTCGACGTGGTCGAGCGTAACTTCGTCAAACGAAAACCGCCCGAATTCTCGCGAATACGGGCGGCTTCTGGACGATAAATATTTTTAGCTTTTAGAAAACAACGCCGGGACCAGCGGGCTTTTTCTTCAGCGGGTTGCCGGTGCGGTCGGGGAAAACGGTTTTCACGGCGGCGATGATCGTGCCGAGGTCGTCGTATTTGTCGTCGGGCACGTCGCCCAGCTTTTCAAACACGGCAAAAAACTTTTCGGTCGCGTCCTTGTGGCGGTTCCAGTCGCCGATGGTGGAGGTGTTCACGCCGTAGGACTGGGCAAAAGCCTCGATCTTGGCGTTTTTCTCGAGCGCGTCTTTTTTATACGCATCGAAATCAAGGCCGGCTTCTTCAAGGTTGTCGGCAAGGTTGGTGGACAGCTTGTGCACGGCGGTGACAAGAGCGGGGTCCTGTTCTTTCGCCTTGGCTTTCAAAAGCTGGACAATCGCCTGCGTGCTCATCGCATCATCGGTCGTGGAATAGGCGACCAGGAATTCGGCAACGGCATCCTGACGTTCTTCGTCGGTTTCCATCGCATCGTAATCGGGTCTCACACTTTCCAGCAGGTCATCAATCTCGCTCATGATCGGTTCCTTATATAAGAGGGCAGGAGGCCGAGAATATGTAAACAAACAGCGCAAGTCAATTGCCTAAATTCCTGTATTGTTTCAAAGGGATGGTATATCCTCTGGCCGTCATTCCCCAATAAGGAGCGATTCCATGCCCGAGACCGCCCGCGCCAACAAGCGCATCGTCACCGCCCCGCGCGGCAACAAACTTTCCGCGAAATCATGGCTGACCGAAGCCCCCTTGCGGATGCTGATGAACAACCTCGACCCCGATGTGGCCGAGAACCCCGACGAGCTGGTGGTCTATGGCGGCATCGGCAAGGCGGCGCGCAACTGGGAATGTTTCGACAAAATCGTTTCATCCTTGCGCGACCTCGAGGCCGACGAAACGCTGCTCATCCAAAGCGGCAAGCCGGTCGGTGTTTTCCGCACGCATGAAAACGCGCCGCGCGTGCTGCTGGCGAATTCCAACCTCGTGCCCAACTGGGCGACATGGAAACATTTCCGCGAGCTCGACGCAAAAGGCCTGATGATGTACGGCCAGATGACGGCGG
Organism: Alphaproteobacteria bacterium; assembly: GCA_043759865.1. Classification (GTDB taxonomy): domain Bacteria; phylum Pseudomonadota; class Alphaproteobacteria; order Micavibrionales; family UBA2020; genus JAPWJZ01. Next base: position 3,321 of record JAYUPV010000342.1, read on the forward strand.
GCAGCTGGATTTACATCGGCACCCAAGGCATCGTGCAGGGAACGTATGAAACTTTTGTCGAAATCGGCCGCCAGCATTTCGGCGGGTCTTTGAAAGGCAAATGGATTTTGACCGGCGGTCTTGGCGGCATGGGCGGAGCGCAGCCGCTCGCTGCCACCATGGCTGGCGCGTCGCTGCTCGGCGTTGAATGTCAGGCGAGCCGCATCGAACGCCGCCTTGCGACCAAGTATCTCGATAAAAAAGCGAACAGCATCGACGAAGCAATAAATATTATTCACGCAGCTCACGCAAAAGGCGAGGCGGTGTCGGTCGGGCTGCTCGGCAATGCGGCGGAAATTTTCCCGCAGCTTGTGGAGCTGGCAAGAAAAGACGCGAAATACCGCCCCGATGTGGTGACCGACCAGACCAGCGCCCACGACCCGCTGAACGGCTATCTGCCCGAAGGCTGGACATGGGAACAGGCCGAGAAAAAACGCGCATCCGCGCCCGATGAAGTCATCAAGGCCGCGAAATCCTCGATGGCAAAACACGTGCGCGCCATGCTCGATTTTCACAAAATGGGCGTGCCCACGCTCGACTACGGCAACAACATCCGTCAAGTGGCGCTGGAGGAGGGGGTGGCGAACGCGTTTGATTTCCCCGGTTTCGTTCCCGCCTATATCCGCCCGCTGTTCTGCCGTGGCGTGGGTCCGTTCCGCTGGGCGGCGCTGTCGGGCGATGCCGAAGACATTTACAAAACCGACAAGCGCGTGAAAGAGCTGCTGCCCGATAACGCGCATCTCCACAACTGGCTCGACATGGCGCAAAAGCGTATTAAATTCCAAGGCCTGCCCGCGCGTATCTGCTGGGTAGGTCTGGGCGACCGCGCGAAGCTCGGCCTTGCCTTCAACGACATGGTGGCATCGGGCGAACTTTCCGCGCCTGTGGTCATCGGCCGCGATCATCTCGATAGCGGCTCTGTCGCCAGCCCCAACCGCGAGACAGAGGGCATGAAGGACGGATCGGATGCCGTTTCCGACTGGCCGCTGCTGAACGCGCTGTTGAACACCGCTTCCGGCGCGACATGGGTGTCGCTGCATCATGGCGGCGGGGTGGGCATGGGTTTCTCGCAACATGCCGGCATGGTCATCGTGGCCGATGGCACGAAAGAGGCGGCGGAGCGCATCAAACGCGTGCTGACCAACGACCCCGCCACTGGCGTCATGCGCCATGCCGATGCCGGTTATGAAGAAGCCATCGACTGCGCGCACGAAAAAGGGCTGAAGTTGCCAATGTTGGGCTGACGCGCTCGATAACTTACTGGTTTAGTTTACCTAATGCGTCAGTTTCTCCGGCGCTGGCTTGTGCAAAGCGGGGCGCGGCACTAACCTAAGGGGTCGGTTTTATTCCAAGGAATTACCATGCGCAATCTGGTTATCAAGCCCGGTGAAATGACGCTCTCGATGCTGAGGACGGTGTCGAAACATCCTGTGCCGATATCGCTCGATCCTGCGGCCTATCGCAAAATCGACGCATCGAAACGTTTGGTCGACAACATCATTGCCGATGGCCGCCCCGTCTACAGTATCAACACCGGTTTCGGCGCGCTTTCCAAGGTCAAGATTTTGCCGCACCAGTATGCGCAGCTGCAGCGCAATATCGTGCTATCGCACGCCTCGGGCGTGGGCAAGTTCCTTGACGACGATATCGTGCGCCTTATCCTGTTGCTGAAAATCAACGCGCTGGCGCAGGGCTATTCGGGCGTGCGGCGCGAGATCGTCGATTTCCTCATCACGCTTTACAACAATGAAATTTACCCCTGCGTGCCGGAAAAAGGTTCGGTCGGCGCCTCGGGCGACCTTGCGCCGCTCGCGCATTTGTCGCTGCCCATCATCGGCGCGGGGCAAGTGCGGGTGCATGGCATCTTGTCTGAATCGCGCATCGAGCTTCGCAAAATCGGCCTCAAGCCGCTTGATCTCGCGCCGAAAGAGGGCCTCGCCCTTCTGAACGGCACGCAAGTCTCGACCGCGCTCGCCCTGCGCGGGCTGTTCCGCGCGGAAGAATGCTTTGCAGGGGCGGTCGTCGCGGGCTGCATGTCCGTCGATGCGTTCAAGGGTTCGACCACGCCTTTCGATGCCGACATCCAGAAAGTGCGCCGCCAGCAGGGGCAGATGGATGTCGCGAAACTCTACATCAACCTTTTGAAAGACAGCGGCATCCGCGACAGCCACAGGGGTGACCACGATACAAAGGTACAAGACCCCTATTCGCTGCGCTGTATGCCGCAGGTGATGGGCGCGTGCCTCGACCATCTGCGCTTCGCCGCCGATATCTTCCACCGTGAATCAAACGCAGTGACCGACAATCCGCTGGTCATGCTGGAAACCGGCGAAATCAAATCGGGCGGCAACTTCCATGCCGAACCTATCGCCATGGCTTC
>JAYUPV010000343.1:0-6346 GCA_043759865.1 Alphaproteobacteria bacterium
CGTCATGATGCCCGGCATGGACGGATTTGAAACCTGCCAGCGCCTGAAAGCGAACCCCGCCACCGCGCATATTCCGGTTGTCATGGTGACGGCGCTGACAGATGCCACCGACCGCGTGCGCGGCCTTGAATCCGGTGCCGACGATTTTCTGTCGAAGCCCGTGAACGACGTGGCGCTGATGGCGCGCGTACGCTCGCTTGTGCGTCTCAAGATGACGGTTGATGAGTGGCGCATCCGCGAAAACACCGCCAACCAGTTCGGCTTTGTCGGCAACAAGGGTACGTTTTTGGCCGAGCCTTCCGAGAAGGCCCGCGTGATGGTGATCGAGGACAAGGCTTTCGAGAGCGAAAAGTTTGTCGAGACGCTGAAGCGCGACGAAGACAGCGTCATGGCTGTCCGCACCGGCGACCAGGCCATCGCGCTTGCGCAGCAGAACGAGTTTGACATCATCACCGTCTCCCTCAACCTTGCGGGCGAAGACGGGTTGCGCCTTTGCTCCCATCTCCGCTCGAACGAACGCACCCGCGCCGTGCCGCTGCTGATGGTGGGCGAAGAGGGCGACATGAAGCGCATTGCGCAGGGGTTGGAGATCGGCGCTCATGACTATATTTTGCGCCCCGTTGACCGTAACGAATTGCTTGCCCGCGTGCGTACGCAGATCCGCCGCAAGCGGTATCAGGACCGCTTGCGTTCCAACTATGAAACTTCGCTTTCGCTCGCGCTGACCGACAGCTTGACGGGGCTTTTCAACCGCCGTTATCTGATGGTGCACCTTGAAAAGCTGATCAAGAAGAATTCCGAGAGCAAAAAGGCGATGTGCGTGCTGATGCTCGACATCGACCATTTCAAGAAAATCAACGACACCCACGGCCACCAGGTGGGCGACGAAGTGCTGAAGACCTTTGCCGAGCGCATCTCGCAGCGCCTGCGCAGCTTTGACCTTGTCGCGCGTTTGGGCGGCGAGGAATTTGTGGTTATCCTGCCCGATATTTCGCTCGATATGGCGATGCAGGTGGCGGAACGTCTGCGCGTCGGTATCGCTAGAGAGCCGTTCAAGACGACCAGCCCGCACGGGCCGGTGCCGGTTTCCGTTTCCATCGGCGCTGTGCTGATTGAAGGCGAGGAAGTACAGGTCGAAGAAGCCCTGCGCCGCGCCGATGACGAGCTGTACCGCGCGAAAGAAGGCGGACGCAACCGCATTTACTTCGCAGGACAGGGCATGATCACCCCGCCGCCGCCCGCCGCAAAACCCGCCGATGGCGCAGCAGCTCCCGCCGCGCCCGCCGCGCCCGCAGCCGAAGCTGTGCCGCCCGCTGAATCGGTGCAGGACACGATTAAAAAAATCGTCTAAACCTTCCAGAATTTCGTTATTTTTTATCCGGCGCCGTCTTGGCGCGCCAGTCTTTCAGACGCAGCTTGACGATTTCTTTTTGCGGCCCTGCGAGGGCGTTTGAAACTTCCTCGCGCTGCTGCTGGTGCTTGTCGTTGCCAAGCCCCGCCGCGAGCGAAAGCCAGAACGTGGCCTCGGTAAAGTCCTGTGTCACGCCGTGGCCTGTCGCATACATCATGCCGAGCTGCGACATGGCGTGCGGGCTGCCGTGGTCCGCCGCCGCGCGGTACCATTCGGCGGCGGCTGCGTCGTCGCGGTCCACGCCCGTGCCGTCGGCGTAAAAATCGCCGAGCCGTGCAGCTGCGCCTTCGTGTCCGTGCTTCGCCGCCACGCTGAACAGGTCAAACGCCGCTTTGTATTCCCAGCGACCGTAGCCCGACAGCATTTCGCCGAGCTGGAACTGGCCTTCGGCACTTCCGCCGAGCGAAGATTTTTTGAATAAGGCTTCCGCCGTTTTCAGGTTCTTTATCGCGCCGCTGCCGCGCAGGTACAGCGCGCCGATTTCCGCTTGCGCTGTGGCATCGCCTTTTGCGGCTTTTGCTTTTGTCTTGCGATAGTCGCGCGCGACCCAGTCCTGCGCCTGTTTTTTCAACGCCGCGATTTTTGCGGGTTTCAGTTTTTCTGCCGCGCGGGCGCGCAAGGCCTGCGCCTCGCCGGGGTAAACATCGCCCTCGGACGGGAAGCAAAGCCAGAAATAGGCCTTCTCGAAATCCTGCTTGATGCCTTTTCCCTCTAGATAGGCCGTGCCGGTTTTCAGCTGCGCGTCGAGATGCCCGCCATCGGCTGCTTCCGCCCACCATTTCACAGCTTCTTCGGTGCTTTGCGTGACACCTTCACCCGCGACGTAAAGACCCGCGAGCGCGTATTGTGCGTAGGCATCGCCCGTTGCTGCGGCCTTGGCGAACCACCTCGCCGCTTCGGCATCGTTTTTCGTGACGAGGCGTCCGGTATGGTAGAGCGTGCCAAGACTGTAGGCGGCTTCGGCGTTACCGTTTTCCGCCGCTTTGGTCAGCCAGACAATCGCGGCCTTGTCGTCGGCTGTTGCGCCGTTGCTCGACATATAGATTGTGGCGACATCGAGCTGCGCCGCCGCGTCGCCCTTTTCGGCCTTGAGCAAAAGTTCGGCTGGAATTTCAGCGCGCGCCGGCGCTGCGGCGAAAACGAAAATACAGAGGAGGAGGGCGGCAAGCCTGTTCATGCAAACATCTTATAAGAAAAAAGGCGGATACTGAATATCCGCCTTTTTTAAAATCTGCCGAAAAATTTAGTCTGCCCGCAATGCGGGCGGGGGCAAAAGTTATTTCACTTTGCCTTCGGTGTACAGCTCGTGCTTTTTCTTGCGCGGGTTGTATTTCTTGCGCTTCAGCTTGTCGGTCGTGTTGCGCGAGTTTTTCTCGGTGTAATAGCAATGGTCGCGATCGGGGCTTTCCAGCTTGATCAGCGCGCGGGGGCCTTTTTTAGCCATGGTACGAATCCTTATTTACATAACGCCAGCCCGTGGCTCGCGCGGTTGTTCCGTCATCAGACGCGTGAAAATAGCCGTTTGTTACGGATAGTCAAGAAAAAACGGCTTCCGCACCGCTTTTTTGCACAAAGGCCAGATGCTTGGGCGTTGATTTTGCTCGAACTTCGCTCAGAACCGCCAAAATGTGTTCATTGCACGGGCGATCGGGTCGATGAAACGGAGGCGGGCTTCATTGAGCATGAGGCAGACACAGCCTTCTTCGCCCGCCGTCGGCTGGTGGGCGTAGCGGGGGTCGGTCAGGATGATCAGGTCGCCGCGCTTGAACGTGCCAAGCTCGTCGGTGAATGCGCCGTGCAGCACCAGCGTAATCTCGCTGCCGAGATGCGCGTGGCGCGGTGTCGACTGGCGCGGGGCGAGTTTCATGAGGCGCAGGCGTTTTTTCACGATGGTGCGCGGCTGGGGCTGCAACCGCAGCTCCATACGCATCACGCCCTTGGTGATCGGCGCCCATTGCTGCTGCTGCGCGCAGACGGCGGCCAGCAGCGCATGCACAATCTCGGGCAGGTTCAGTTCGGGCGCGGGGCCGCAGGGTCTTGTCTTGTCGGCGCAGGGGGCTGCAGGCGCGGGGCGTGCGTCGATTTTCGCCATGATGAGAGAGAGGCAGTCGGCGTTGACCTCGGCGGGGGACTGGTCGCACATCAGCTGCGCGCCCATCGCTTCGAACTGCGCGACGCGGCTGCGGACATCGGGGTTCAGCGCGCGCGCGGCGTTAACCAGCAGTTGTTCGGGGTCGCCGAGCCTGCCGGCGGCGTAATTCATCAGCAGCTGGTCGAGCGGTGTCATGCAATCGTTCGGGACGGTCGGGTGGTTCATGGCTTTTCTCCCGCAACCGTCATCAGCCCGCGCAGTTTATCCATCGCAAGGCGCAGGCGCGACTTGACGGTGCCAAGGGGCAGTTTGGTTTCCGCCGAAATCGCGCTGTGCGACTTGTCTTCAAAAAACGCCATCCGCAGCAGCTCCGCCTGTTCGGGCGGCAGCGTCTCGATGGCGGAGTTCAGCTTTTCGACTTCTTTCGCGCTGGTGTAGTCGTCCTCCGCCTCATAGGTGGCGTTGGCGATTTCGGGAGCGTCGGAATTGATTTCGAGGTTGCGGTCTTTCCGCAGCGCGTCGATGCGCTTGTTACGCGCTATGGTGAAAATCCAGGTGCTGGCGGCGGCCTTTTCGGGCTTGTAGCCTGCGGCCTTTTCCCAGACGGTGACAAAGGTGTTTTGCACGACTTCTTCGGCCGCTGATTCCTGCAACCCGTTTTTGAGCATGTAGGATTTCACGCGCGGGGCGTAATAGCGGAAAACAGCGGCAAAGGCGTCACGGTCCTGAGACGCGCCGACCTTTTGCAGCAGGGCACCGAAATTACCCTCGGGCATGGCCACTTCAGACGCTATTTTTTGCGTGGTATTCAAGGACATAGCCTTTTTGACACGGGTCGAGGGCAGGAAAGTGAAGCTTTCCGAATGACCCCCCAGATATTGCGCCCGATTATACATGACATTTTCATTCCTTGTCCCTTTTTACGATTCCCCCTTGGCTTTGGATCAGTATGAGGCTAACTTGTTCTAAATCTTGTGTTTTTTGAGGAGAGAAGACCGTGAAAGCACGTATCGTCACCGCCGCCGCAACCATCGCCCTGATTTTCTCGATGCAGCACGTGCAGGCGCAGACCACGCCCGAAGCAAAGCCCCTTGGCAAGTTCGGCGAATGGGAAGCCGCCTTTGTCGTCGAAAAAGACAGCGGCAGCAAATATTGCTACATGGCGGCGAAGCCGAGCGACACGAAAAGCGACAAGCCCATGAAGGGCCGCGACCCCGCTTTCCTGTTCATCACCCACTGGCCTTCCGACGACGAAAAAAATGCCGTCACTTTCTCCGCCGGTTTCACCATCAAGCCGGGCTCCAAGGCCGATGTGACCGTCGACGGTAAATCATCCTTCTCGATGGCCACAGGCGGCCGCGAAAAAACCTCGGTCGATGCCGACGCGCAAATGGCATGGATGGAAGACAACGCGAAGGAAGACGAACTGGCCACCGCCATTTCAAAAGGCTCGAAGCTGGTCGTCAAAACCATTTCCAAGCGCGGCACCACCATCACCGACACCTACAACCTGTCAGGCAGCGGCGACGCGTATAAAGCGATTAGCAAGGAATGTGGGTACTGAGAGCTGCGCTTGGGGCTGGATGCGTTAGCAGACTTAAATCTTGTATCCGTAAGGATGTGTCGGTTCGGCCTCGGTCGAGGCACCAATTTTTAAGTTACTGCGACCCTTCGGGTCGCGGTTGGTTCAGCCGCTCTGATAATTTGCTGTAAAAAAATATTATTTTTAACGATCAACAGAATAAACCGCGAATATTCTAAGTAATCCCGGTTCACTTTCATCAAACCGACCCGTCTCAAGCAGGCCTTTGGCTTCATCAAAAGTATCAAGGAGACAATGCTGATTCACATGGATTTCCTCGGCTAGGCTATTACATGAAAGGGGAGAATGCTCAGGATCCGTGCGCGCTGAGAAAGTCACAACGTCAAACCCTTCTAACATTTTCGTCTTTGGCGTTTGAACATTAGTGACGAACGACTTCTCTGGGCTGAACAGAAACCACTTTTTTCTTTCCTCGTCGTATTCGGCCTCAAAAACTTCATAGTAGAAAAGCTTTAATTGCGCCAAATCAATTGACTGTTCTTTCGCTAACCACTCTATGATTTCTGGCGAGTCAAATAGCCAGTACCCATTGTGTTTCCAAAAATTGATGTAGTCCGTAAAGTTATCCGAGATGCAGCTTGAGACAGAATATATATCCCGAACATGATCTACTTTGAGCCAATCTGGCATTGTTTCAATTTTTTTAAACATGTAACCGGCAGGGATCATGGTTAGCTGAGATAATGCTTCCCTTGAGAGGGGCAGCGGTGTGGGCTGCCAGCTTTTCACAAGATTATCTATCTCTCCCTTTTGTGTTACAGAGAGATGTTTCCAGCCTTATAAGCTTCATCAATTGCTTTCGAATGATTGTTCTTCGCCGCCAAACAATACCAGTAATAGGCATTAACCCAGTTCACAGCTTCGTCTTTTGACCAAAGTCCCGCCAACCTGTATTGGGCGTCCACATCCCCTTGGTTAGCCCTGTCTGTTAATGCGTCTCTTTCTTTACTTATCAATCAGCACCTTTGGTATCGGTAATCAAAAGGGTCGGCGTAAATTGAAATTATTTACAGCAACCCTTTTTCAATCGCCTTGTTCAGACGCTTCACGAAATCCGCAGGGTTCTGCAGCGGTTCGCCTTCGACGATGCGGGCTTGGTCGAGCAGCAGGAAGGCGGTTTCGCGCACCATTTCCGGATGCGCGTCGTTCGCCACCATGTCGGCAAGGCGCTTGATGACGGGATGCGTGTCGTTGACTTCCAGCACGGGGCGCAGTTTGCCTTCGTAATGCTGGTTCTTTT
>JAYUPV010000344.1:0-5995 GCA_043759865.1 Alphaproteobacteria bacterium
GTTTCCGCGCAGCCGCCCTGGTCGATGGCGATATCGACGATCACCGATGTCGGGCGCCTTTGTTTCCGGTGCGCGCGGGTGATGAGTTTCGGGGCAAGCGCCCCGGGGATAAGAACCGCGCCGATGACGAGGTCAGCCTGCGCGACATAGGTATCAACAGCGTCCTGCGTCGAATACACGATGTTCGCGCGGGAGCCGAACAGGTCTTCAAGATAGCGGATACGCTCGAGGGATTTTTCGATAATGGTAACGCGTGCTTCCAGGCCCACGGCCATTTTGGCCGAGTGGGTGCCGGCGACGCCACCGCCGATAATAACGACTTCAGCCGCCTTCACGCCCGGTACGCCGCCGAGCAAAATGCCCGAGCCACCGTTTGCGACATGGAGGAAATATGCGCCGACATGCACGCCCATGCGGCCCGCGACTTCGGACATCGGCGCCAGCAGCGGCAACCCGCCCTTGTCGGAAGTGACGGTTTCATAGGCAATCGCAACCGCGCCTGAGTCAATCAAGCCTTGCGCCTGCACGGCATCGGCCGCGAGGTGGAGGTAGGTGAAAAGGATCTGGCCTTTGCGGAGCATTTTGGTTTCGACCGGCTGGGGTTCTTTTACCTTCACGATCATGTCGGCTTTGTCGAACACGTCTTTTGCTGTCGCGACAATTTTTGCGCCTGCCTTGACGTAATCATCATCGGAGGCCTGAATGCCTGCGCCTGCAGTGGTTTCAACAATCACCTGATGGCCGTGGCGCGTGTATTCGCGCACCGAAGTGGGGGTGAGGCCAACGCGGAATTCCTTGGTCTTGATTTCTTTGGGGCAGCCGATCAGCATTGCTTTTTCTCCTTGGGAGCGGGATACTCTGCCCGACTCAATACATAAAATTTGAGGCCATACTAATCCTCCTCCAGCGGCAATTCAAGAGAGATGTTATGTTAAACAAAATCATCGAGAAATTCACCAAAACCCCCACCCAGAAGTTCATCGAGCACGAAGCCGAGTTCGTGGCGAAGAACTACAACCCCATCCCCGTCGTGCTGACAAGGGGCGAGGGCTGCTATCTCTGGGATCAGGAAGGCAAAAAGTATCTCGACATGATGTCGGCCTATTCCGCCGTGTCGCTTGGCCATTCGCACCCCCGTATCGTCAAAAAACTGATCGAGCAGGCGCAGAGCCTCGCCATGTGCAGCCGTGCCTACCACACCAACACGCTTGGCCCCTTCATGGAAAAGCTGACCGCGCTAACGGGGCTCGACCTTGCGCTGCCGATGAACACGGGCGCGGAAGCCGTCGAAACAGCGGTCAAGGCCGCACGCCTTTGGGGTTATGAAGTCAAGAAAATCCCCGAGAACCAGGCAGAAATTATTGTCGCCGACGGCAATTTCCACGGCCGCACGACCACCATCATCAGTTTCTCGACCGAGCCCTCGTATCGCAAAAATTTCGGCCCCTTCACCCCCGGTTTCAAATCGGTGCCTTTTGACGATCTGAAAGCTGTCGAAGCTGCCATCACCCCGAACACCGCCGCCATCCTGTTCGAGCCGATACAAGGCGAAGCGGGTATCAAGACCCCGCATGACGGCTTCCTGCCCGCGCTGCGCAAGTTGTGCAATGAACGCCAGGTCCTGCTGATCCTCGACGAAGTGCAGTCAGGTCTTGGCCGCACGGGCAAGATGTTCTGCTACCAGCATGAAAACGTGCTGCCCGATATCGTCATCCTCGGCAAGGCGCTCGGCGGCGGTCTGCTGCCTGTTTCTGCGATTGTCGGCAAAAAAGAAGTCATGAGCCTGTTCAAACCGGGCAGCCATGGTTCGACCTTTGGCGGCAACCCGCTTGCTGCCGCTGTCGGCCTCGAAGCGCTGAAAGTGCTGGAAGAAGAAGGTATGGTGCAGAACAGCGCCATTCTCGGCATCTATATGCAGGAACAGCTGCGCGGCATCAACAGCCCGCTGATCACCGCTGTGCGCGGCAAAGGGCTTTGGGTCGGCGTTGATTTTGACCCGGCGAAAATCTCGGCCCGCAAGGTCTGCGAAAGGCTGGCGGAAAAAGGCGTGCTATCGAAAGAAACGCACGAAACCGTCGTGCGCTTCGCCCCGCCGCTAACGGTGACCCGCGAACAGATCGACTGGGCGCTGGAACAGCTCAAGGCTGTGCTGCGCGACATCGAAGGAAAATAAACTAAATCAGGGGCGTGGCGCGGGTGCCGGTTTGGCTGCGGGTTTTTCCGTGGGCAAAACCTGTTTTTTATCGGCCGCATTTCTGAACTCGGGCGCGGGGCCCTTTGCTTTCAAGGTCGAGGCTGCCGGCGTGTTTTCATTCGCCGCTTTTGCTTCAGGCGGGTTGGTCACGTCATAGGCGTCGGGCTTCATTTTTCCGGCGACAAATTTCGCCGTTGCGCCAGCCGCGATAAAAAGCCCGCCTGCCACCAGCACCGTCACCGGTGCCGCCGGAAGGAAGGCTGCCGTGCCGACAAGGGCGATACCCCCGATGATGCTTGAATCGCCAACACCGTCCACGACCATTTTGGCGGATTCATGCTTGCGTGCCGCTGAAAACTTGTCGCGCATGGTTTTCAGTTTGTCGCCAAGGCCTTTGAACGGGTTTTTCATGGTACATCCTGAATTTTGAAATATGCCGCACTATGGCCCCCGCGAAAAACCCTGTCAATAATTCTGTCAACCTGTAAAGTTATGGCAAAAAGCTGCAACCCGTTCTTAACCATTTTGGCCTAGCCTGAAGATGCATTGAAGGAGAAACGCCATGATGTATGCCCTGAATGACCTGCTGATGAAGATGGGCGCCCCGGAAGCGCGCGACCGTGGCCGGATGGAATGGCACTACTTCGACAAGGTCAAAAACGGCCTCGCCGGTTTCGCCGAAATCAGGCTTGAGGCGGGCGGAGAACGCCTGATCGCCGAGATGAAGCACATCAAGGAAAATTACGAAGACGATGCGGGCAAGGTACATCCGATCTACACCGAGAGTTTTTATCTGTACGCGGAGCGCACGGCGCGGGCAGGCTTTTACCGCATCAACAAGATTTCACTCGACGGCGAAGACTATAACAACCCGCAAAAGGGCGTTATCGAACTTGGCCTTTCCGTATTCCATGCGCGGGCGCTTGATATCAGCATCCGCATGGTGGAGCAGGTTTTCAACAAGCAGGACATTACCGAGCAGCCTGCGTTGCCCACCGACCCGTTGCCGGCGTTCAAGGCTTCGTTCCCCGTGCAAGGCCCGCCCGCAAAACAGGAATGGGGCGTCGTTATCCCGTTCCGTCCGCGTTCGCACCTGCACGCAAACGTCAACGCTTGACGGCTAACGTCAATGTCTAGCGGCTAACGCCGATGCCTGACGCTTACTGTGCCATTTCCAGTTTCAGAATTGTATTGCCCGTATAAATCACGCGCACGAACAGATGCGGCCGTATCGGCCCGCCATACAGGGCACTATTGTTGAATCCGGCCGAGGGAACGAGATTGGAATAATGAAAACAGGCTTTTTGTACGCAAAATTCCTCCCACGCGCTTAAAGGGTTCAGAAACGGGATGTATCTTTCGACGAGGCCGACCGCGACTTTGGCCTCGCCGTTTTCAATGGCGCGGGTGATGAGCACGAATTCGGTGAAAATCATATGCGTTGTCACCACCGTCCACAAAATAGTGGCAGAAAGAAAAAAACCGGAGATTTTCATGCGCGTTTCGGGGGAGCGGTTCGGCATCATTTTCTTGAGCTCGAAATGGATGCCGACAGAAGCAAGAACAGCGAGTGTGCCGAATATCGTCGGCGCGATGGGATAGCCTTCGTCGATGAAATCAAAAACGGTAAGGAAGCTGCCCTGCACCTGCCGCTGCCTTACGACCCTGCCACCGTCAGCCGTGCAAAACGCAACGTGGGCGCATCAACGCCGTATTTGAACACGAGGTCATTGGCAGCCTCCATCGACAGCCACATTTCCATGATGTTTCCGGCGATGGTCATTTCGCTGACGGGATAGGTTATCTGGCCCTTTTCGATCCAGAAACCGCGTGCGCCACGACTATAGTCGCCGGTCACAGGATTCGCGCCCGAGCCCATGAGCTGGGTGACGTAAAAACCTTCCTCGATATCCTTGACCAGCTCGGCCACCGTCTTGTCACCCGGCTGCATGTAAAAATTCGACGGACGCGGCGACGGCGGGGAGGACGCGCTGCGCGCGGCATTGCCCGTGGTTTTCAGTTTCAGTTGTCGCGCCGACGCGGTATCGAGCAGCCAGCCCGTCAGCACGCCCTTATCGATGATGCTGCGTCGCTCGGGAGCCACACCTTCGCCGTCAAACGGATGCGAGCGCTGCCCGCGCTTGAGAAACGGGTCGTCAATGACAGAAATGTTGGCTGCAAAAACCTGCTGTCCCATTTTATCTTTCAAAAATGTCGTGCCGCGCGCGACGCTGGCACCGGAAATAGCGCCCGCAAGACTACCGATGACTCCGCCCGAGACGCGGCGGTCGAACACGACGGGCATGGGCTTGGTCGGGCCTTTGCGCGGATTCAGTGCCTTCACCGCACGTTCGCCCGCGCTTTTACCGATTTTTTCAGGCGCGGCAAGGTCGGCGAGAAAAGCGGTCGCGTCATAATCGTAATCTGTTTCCATCAGCGTGCCTTCGCCCGCGATGACGGAGGTAGAAATGCTGAAACCCGATGAGGAAAAACCGCCGGTAAAGCCATTCGAGGCAACGTAATAGGAGGTTTCTTTCGACATACCGCATTCCGCGCCGTCGGAGTTCGTGATGCCCTTCACAGCCAGTGCCGCGCCCTCGGCGGCGTCCGCCATGTCGGCCATTTTTTCGGCAGAAATTTCGGCGGCATCATAGAGATCAAGCTCGGGGAAAGACTTTGCCAGTTCAGACGGATCGGCGATGCCCGCAAAGGCGTCTTCCGGAACGTTACGCGCCATAGCGACAGCACGCTCGGCCATTTGCGAGAGCGCGGCAGACGAGCGGTCGGACGATGAAACGATGGCCTGTTTCCTGCCGACGAAAACCCGCAAACCGATATCCGCCTCTTCCGACCGCACCAGAGATTCAGGCGCGCCGTGACGGCGGGAGATGGAGACGGAGGCGGTGTCGGACAGCACGATATCGACATCCGATGCGCCGGCTGCTTTTGCCGTTTTCAACAGGTCTTGCAGCAGCTGCAGGGTTTCTGCTTGTTTCGCATCGGCCATTTTATGTTCCTTTAATTTTACGCCGGTGTAGCGTTTTAATTTTGCGCCGGTGCGGAGATCAGCGCATCGGCCAACGGTACGAAGCGTTCGGTATGCTGCGCACCCTGCGGCAGCTCGATAAGGCGGAGATGCAGGCGAGGTGCGGTCGCCTTGTCCTCGAAGGTCTGGTAATACTTGTCCAGCACTTCCGAGAAGCGGTTGATGGCATCGACAGGCTCGGTCTCGTAAAGCGGGCGCTGCAGCAGCACCGCGAAACTTTCCGCGCCAAGCCGCCCGATCACGTCGCTTTGTCGGCGCATAAAGGTCATTTTTTCGGTCAGCTTTTTCATCGTTTCCTCATACACCTCGGCACCCGCCGCTTTCACGGCGGCGTCGTGGTTGGTGATGGTGATAAACACGATCAAGCTGCGCTCGGCATAACGGAATGCGCGGTCGATGGCAGAGAGAAACAACTGGTTGAAGGCCGCCTTGCCCACCATGCCGCCCGTCGAATGCACGTTGTCTTCTTTCGCAAGCGCACGGCTCAACTCCATCAGCCGTTCGGCATTGCCGATTTTCGTTTCGAGGTCTTGTGACGACAACGGCTTGTTCAGCACATCGTTGGTGCCCGCCGTAATCGCTTCTTCGGTCGTCGCATTTTTAGACAGCAAAATCAGATAGGGCTTGACCGCCGAGCGTACATTTTTCCAAACGCCGATGACCACGGGGCGCGCTTCGGACAAGGGCGCGGGGTCGACCATGATGCAGTCGAATTTTCCGGCCTTGATCATGTCGAAGGCCGCGTTCTTGTTCGG
>JAYUPV010000345.1:0-3528 GCA_043759865.1 Alphaproteobacteria bacterium
ACCGAAAGCATTATTGGCTCTGTTGGTATTACTGCTCGGCGTTTCCCTGTTCCAGATAGCCCCTTTACTGCCCTTCGGCGCGGATATGTCGACAGGAAAGACGCTCAAAATACTACAGGCGAATGTGCTTTTTATTAACAAGGATGCCACGCGCTTTGAAAAGCTGATTGCGGTAGAAAAACCCGACCTTATCGTTACGCAGGAAACGCCGCCCGCTTTTGCAAAGATGTTCGCATCGTTAAAAAAGGAATACCCTTATCAGAACCTTCACCCCGACGGTAAAACGCCGCGCGGCCTTGCGGTACTGTCGAAACTGCCGTTCGAGAAAATGGCGATGACTTCTTTCGACCACCCCAATGTACCCGCACAGCAATTCACCATTCGTCTTGCGAAACAGGGCATTACTTTTCTGTCCATCCATCCTTTCACCCCCACCGAAAACATCACGCGCCGCGACAATGAATTCAGCCTGATTGCCGGGCGCTTTTCTAAAAACCAGCCGGAAAATTTTGTGTTGCTGGGCGATTTTAACGCCACGCCTTATTGTCAGGCCTATAAGAAACTCGTCGCCGCGCTGAAGCTCCGCAATGCGAGGGAGGGGCACGGCATATTACCCACATGGCCCACTTTCCTGCCCACGCCTTTGCTGCGTATCCCCATCGACCACATGCTGGTCAGTAAAAATATCGCCGTGGCCGATTTCCGCACCGGCCCCGCTTTCGGCAGCGACCACCTGCCCGTGATTGCCGAGATTTCATTAAGAGGCACGCTATGAACTTTCTGATATTGTTCGCCGCAGCCCTGCTGCTGATTGCAAGCCTGACGCCCTATATCAATGTATCGCGGCAGGAAACCGATCTGCCAAGCCATTTCGTGCTGCAGTATTTTATCGGTGCACTCGGCCTTGCCGCTGTTGCGGCAATTTTCGATGCGCCGGGTTTTTCCTTCGCCCTTATTTTCGGCGCGCTGCTGGCGAACCTGATGCAGCTGATGCCTCTGTTCCGCTTTGGCCGCAACGACCTGCACCCTGATACGGGCAAGACGTTGAAAATTTTGCAGGTGAACGTGCTGAAACTGAACGGCGATGCCTCGCGCCTCAAAACGCTGATCGAGAAAGAGCAACCCGATATTGTCGTTGGCGCGGAAATCCGCGATGCGTTTGTGCAGATGTTCCGCAGTTTAAGTTTCTCCTACCCGCACCAGATGGTCGAGCCGCGCGACAAAAGCAGCTATGGCATGGCGGTGCTGTCGAAACTGCCCTTCACCGCTTACGCACAATTGTCGCTCGACCGGCCGGACAATGTCGCCATGGCTTTCACCGTGCGGCATGAAGGGCGAGAAATTGAATTCCTGTCGATGCACCCCGCCACGCCCAACCGCGATATCGGCAGCCGGGACCGCGAATTCGAAAACGCGTCACAGCACTTCGGCAACCGGCGCGGCAATATCGTGGTGCTGGGCGACCTGAACGCCACGCCCTATTGCCCCGCCTTGAAGAAACTCTGCCGCGTACTGAATTTGAAAAACGCGCGCGAGGGGCATGGCGTTGCCGGTAGCTTCCCGGTGTTTTTCCCCTTCTGGTGGCTGCACCTGCCCATCGACCATGTGCTGGTCGGCGAGAATCTGCATGCCGATGGTTTCAGGCTCGGGCCTGATATCGGCAGCGATCATTTCCCCACCATCACCACCATTTCTCACGTAAACCATTGAAATATTGTGTTATATTTATTGGCGCAAGTTGATTGACATAAGGCGGGGGCCCCTCTATCGTACCCCTATCAGTTTTATGATAAATAAATTCAATCAGGGAGAGCCTACATGTCATCTTCGTTCGGCAAATCATCTTTCGGCAAGCCCGCGGGAGGCGCAAGCCCCCTGAAAAAAGCATTCCGCGTTGCCGTCCTCGGCATCGTCCTCGCGAGCGGCTGGGCGGATTACCAGTACTACACCCCCGAGGCGACCAAGAACAATGTCGGCGCCTGGGTCGAGCAAAAGACCGGTTCCGAACTGCTGGGCGAAGTTTTCGGCCACAAGCAGACCGTCGCGACCCAAGGCACGCCGGCTGGCGGCGTACAGGCCGAAGTGCCGAAACCGCCGAAACCGTAAGCAAGCCTTATCAGAAATCAAAAACCCGCCCTGCTTTGCAGCACGGCGGGTTTTTTGTTGGCGTTTGCCACGCAGGCGGAAAACGGTGATAATATCAATATCGGAATCAATAAGGTGCTGTCCCATGTTCAAGGCTCTTCTTTTTATCTCCCTGCTCGCGCTTTATCCCGCCGCCGCAAAGGCTGAAGATCTGGGCGGTTTGAAAATTGCCGAAAGCCTCGAGGAAAACAGCATGGATGATACCGCCTTCACAGTCTGGCGGGAGGTTGCCCTGTGCAAGGCGCTAACCCTGACGCCGGACGGGTATAAAGATGAATTGAAGGCCGCCTCCAAAAACTTTACCAAGGAAGGCTGGGAAGCTTTCATGAGTGCTCTCCTGAAGTCGAAAATTCTCGACAAAATGGCAGAGTACAAGTCTGCTATTGCCCCTGAAACCTGCACCGGCGCGTCACTTTTCCTGCGCGACTTCACCGATAACCGTCTGCGCTGGGTCTATGAAATCCAGCTGCGGATGCAATATGCAACCGCCGATATCCCCCCTTTCGACCGCCTGTTGAAATTCACCATCGTGCGCACACCCAAGGGCGAAAACCCCGACGGCGTCGGCATCGCCGAATGGGCCTGGCGTGATACTTCGCAGATTCCGCAGACAATTATAGAATAGCCCGTTCGCCTAGAACTTTCCCGTATCCAGAAACAGGCTCGACAGCTTCCACGCTGTCGGCGACCAGACGATTTGCGAATGGTCGGCGGGGATGACGGTATGGGCTTTCATGCCCTCTATTTTTGTGCTTTCGACGGAAACAATGCCGTCATTCGGCGTCGGCAACCCCGCAAGATAAGTGGCGGGGAAATGCAGCAGCTGGTTTTCACCAGCCACAATGCCGCATTCGAACGGCAGGGTTTTCGGCAGCTGGGCGTGGATGTCGCTGTGGTCTGTGCCGAGATCGGGGCCGACAGTTCCGGTGAACTGGCGGAAAAAGCTCCAGCGTTTCATGAAATCCGCGACTTCGGAACCGTGATTGGGCGTCGCCAGCATGACCACGCGGCCGATTTTTTCGGCGCCGTATTTCTTGGCATAAAGCCGCACCAGCAGCCCGCCCATAGAGTGCCCCACGAAATCGAGCTTGTCAGCCTTCGCTGACTCGACAGCGGGAGCGACGTGTTCGTCGACGATATCGGCGAAGCTCTTGCTGCGTGAAGGGTAGGAAATGCTATAGACCTTGCGCCCGCCGCTGCGCAGGTGCTGCGTGAGGCCGAGCATGAACATACGGTTCATGCCGAGGCCATGCAGGACGAGGACGGGATTCTTCAAAGTCGCTTACTCCATGATAATGATTTGTTCGCGGTAACCCTCGGGCGTATCGTGAGGTGTCACGACCTGTATGTTTTCGCCGTCCATCTTTCCGGTATCGACGACGA
>JAYUPV010000346.1:0-3636 GCA_043759865.1 Alphaproteobacteria bacterium
TATGGATTTATCGGAGCATTCGGTGCGCCTAATTATTACTCTCAGATAGGCATCGCCAGCTTCTTTAGCGCATTCTCTCCTTTGGAGGCACCTGTCGCCGATGCCCTAATTGAAATCCGATCAAAACCGATCAAAGCCGATCAAAGGGGTCGGAGTAAATTGAATTGTCGTGAAGATATACCTATAGTGGCAAAGGGGTCGGAGTAAATTGAATTCCGCTCGTGCCGACAGTCCGGCCGCTTCGCGGTTTATAAACAACGGTACTGGATTCCTGCTTTCGCAGGAATGACGGAATAGTGGGGCAGGCTGTGTTTACGAAAATAATGGAGGCACGGGCCGGAATCGACCGCCAGCTTCGCTGGCTTTAAAAATTTGAGGTTCGATAATCCCGCACTAAGGGATGGAGGCACGGGCCGGAATCGAACCGGCATTCGAGGATTTGCAGTCCTCTACATCACCATTCTGCCACCGCGCCATCATCAGCCAGAGAATGTATAATCCATGGCCGAACAGAGTAAAGGTTTATAATCGTTCGGGAGCGCCCCGTCAATTCTTCAATTATACATAAAATACAAGGGTTTGCGGGAGTTTTGCCAGCGGCTTGAACGGGCGCAAAAATGGCTTTCCCCGCACGGGCTTCGGTGTATAGTAGGGGCAGAGGCTCTTTTCCGTTCAGATTCAAGGTCTAAGACATGCAGCAAACGTTTGAACAAGCACGCGAAAACATGGTCGATAGCCAGCTCCGCCCGAACAAGGTGACGGATGCAGCGCTGATCGCCGCGATGCGAAAAATTCCGCGCGAACTGTTTGTGCCGCGCCACCTGCAGGGCTTCGCTTATGTGGACGAGGATATCGCGCTCGGTCGCGGCCGCTGGCTGCGGGAGCCGATTATCATCGCAAGGCTCATCCAGGAATCCGAACCGCTGAAGACCGATGTCGTGCTCGATATCGGCTGCAACACCGGCTACACCACGGCGGTGCTGGGGCATCTGGCCGGCATGGTCGTGGGGCTTGAGATCGACGAGCAGCTGGCGAAAGAGGCCGACAAGCTGCTGCACGACCTCGACGTGGTCAACGCCGTTGTCGTGCGCCAGCAAAACCTGCGCGAGGGCTATGCCCAGCAGGGGCCTTACAACATCATTCTCATCAACGGTTCCGTTCCGGCGGTGCCCGATGTCATCCGCGCGCAGCTGGCCGAAGGCGGCAGGCTGGTGACGGTGCTGTCGGAAAAGGGCAACATGGGTACCGCTATTGTGATGACCCGCCACGGCGACAATTTCTCCACGCGTGTGCTGTTCGATGCGGCAACACCGACGCTGACGGGCTTTGAAGCACACAAGAAATTCGTGTTCTGAGGCGGTGTCGGAGTGCGGAAAACTTTCCAGAAATCAGGGCTTGGCAAAAAATCTGACTCGCCTTTGGCAGGGAAATGACCTAAAACTTTTATATTGAACGCTTTTTTGCTATCCTAGGCGCAGGTGGTTAATACGCGATGGCTGAAATAAAGACCGAACAGGAACCGTCAATCGAGGAAATTCTGGAATCCATTCGCCAGATTATTTCCGAAGACGGCACACCCGTAGATGCAGCGTCTGCAGCGGCGAAACCCGCAAAGCAGGCCGAGGCTATTCCTGCGCCGGTTCCGCCCAAGCCCAAAGCCCTGCCGTCCGCCGCCGCAAAGCCCGCACCGCCGCCCGCGCCCGTAAAGGCGCAGCCGATTTTGGACCTCACCGAAAAAGTTGAACCTTCCAAACCGGAAAGCCCGCGCATCGTTCTTGAAGAAACCGAAGACGACGATCATCTCGTTTCAGACACTACGGCCGATGCGGCGGTTGAATCGCTCGCGCGGCTGCTTGCCAACAACATGTCGGTCGAGCGCGAACTGCCCGGCCGCCCCGGCAATGTCACGCTCGAAGACATGACCCGCGAAATCCTGCGCCCGCTTCTGAAGGAATGGCTTGATGCCAACCTGCAGGGCGTGATCGAAAAGATGGTCGCGCGCGAGATCGAGCGTCTGTCACTGCGCGCTCTCGAGAAATAAGCCCGCTGAGGCGTATTTTTTCCTTTAAAATCAATCCGCTAATCTTTTAACAAAGTGCTTGTAAACAGGCGCGACAGTCGATATTATGTCAATTCAATCCCGAGATCCGGTGGAATGACATGACGACCGACAACCCGAAAGAGCCGTTCACGAAAGCAGCTGGCGGCAATCCGGCGCAGCATGTGATTTCGGATGCCGAAAAAAAACGCGCGCTCGACCCGCCGACCGACAACAACCTTGTCGAGGAACTGCACGGCGTTAAAGTTTCCGACCCGTTCCGCCCGCTCGAAGATATCGAGGCACCTGCCACGCGGGAATGGATTGCACGGCAGAACGAAAAATTCAGCGCCTATGTTGCAAATACGGTGATTTCGCAGGAATCTACGCCGAACCGTTACGGTGACAAATATTTCGTCTGGGGCATGATGCCGAATGGCGACCGCTGGTCTTTGTTCGTGCGCGAGTCAGAATTGCCCGGCACGCCCGCGCGTCTGCTGCTCGACCCCGCCTCCATCGACCCTTCCGGCAAGACCGGCATTTCCGGCCATTATCACAGCCCCGACGGCAAGCGCCTCGCTTATGGCCTCAGCATTGCAGGCAGCGACGAAACCGAGCTGCGCGTGCTCGATGTCGAAACGGGAAAAGACCTGCCGGATGCCTACCCGAAATTTCGCGGCAACGTGGTGTGGGATGCCGACAGCGAAGGCTTCCACTACTCCCGTCCGATCGAGGGCGTGAACAAGGCCTTCGAGCTGCTGCACCACAAAATCGGCGCGTCCGTTCATGACGACGAAGTTGTCTATTCGCCCGACACGCCCGAAACCCGCGTGCAGTTCAGCCAACTCCACAAGGGTGCTGCAGGTGCGGCCGGCAGCCATGACTGGCTCAGCATCAGCAACACGCAGCCCGGCAAAAACGCGCTGTTGATGCGTAAGACCGGCAGCAATGAAAGCTTCACCGAAATCTTCCCGCACAAGGAAGGCATGCTTGAGCCTGTTGCGGAAGCGGCGGATGGAAAAATATACGCCAAGACCAGCTTCGGCGCGCCGCGCAGCCGCCTCGTGCGCTTCGACTCTGCAAACCCCGCGCCTGACAAGTGGGAAACGATATTGCCCGAAAGCAAGCAGGACCTGTTGCAATCGGCCTTTGTGCTGAACGATAAAATTTATGCCGCCTACAGCCACGACACGGGCCAGCAGCTTCGCGTGTTCGACCTTGAAGGGAAACATTTGCACGACGCGCCCCTGCCGCCGCTCAGCACCTTTACCATGAACCGCGTGAACCCCGGCGATACGTCTTTCCTGCTGACGCTGAAAAGTTTTCAGGAGCAGGGCAACACTTATCGCTACGACACCGCGACGAACAAGCTCGCCCCTTACAGCGAGGCCCAGAACACTGACGACCTGAAGGACACCGTTGTCGAGCGGCTTTACGCGACCTCGAAAGACGGCACGCAAGTTCCCTTCACCGTCATTCGCGGCAAAGACACCAAGCTCGACGGCACAGCGGCGACGCTGCTCTACGGCTATGGCGGTTTCAACATCGCGCTTAACCCCGAATACAGCTACGAAATTGCAAGCTGGGTGCGGTCGGGC
>JAYUPV010000347.1:0-2871 GCA_043759865.1 Alphaproteobacteria bacterium
GCGCATTAGAAAACTGGTCGCTTCCGTGCCCGAGGGTGCTGCGCTGTTGAAACTGGCGGCGGAAACAAAAACCCGCATTACCTTCAGCGCCACCATGACCCCCGGCCTTGCCGGCGTGACCCAGCCGACCGGCGGCGAACTGCAATTTTCGCCCGAGGGCGGCATACGCCTGCCCGAAAAATCGCGCTACAAAATCCATATCGACCCGCTGTCGACCACCTTTGAAGCGGCTGTCACGCTGGCGCATGAATTGCGGCACTTGTGGCAAAACGGCAAGCTGGAAAGCAACCGCCTTGTCACCACCGCCCCTTCGCTCACCCTTGCCTATTCGCGCATTGTTGAGGGCGACGCCCGCGCCTTTGCCGCCTATTTCCGCGCGCGGCTGGAGGAAAAAGAGGCAGGCCTCGAGCCGAAACCCTGGACCGCCGCGCAATGGAAGCGCGACTTCATCGCCTACCAGAAAGACAGCATCAGTGCGCACTATGACCGCACGGTGCTGTCGGCAACGGGCAAGACCCTCGGCGTTGCGATCAAGATACCGGCGCCGGACAAGCGCCAGAAATTCCTGACCGCCATTTTCAACAAATCTGCCGCCGAAGCCCTGAAGAACGTGGACAAGATACTGGTCGCTGGCTTTGAAGAAGGGGCAAAACCTTACCTGCCCTTTAACAGCGAGGCCGCCCTTGCCGCTAAAATGGTGGGCTATGCCAAGCCCGCCACCCGCGAAAAGCTCCGCAAAATGGAAAAGACCATCAGAACCGGACATCCATAAAGACCTTTTCAATGGATTCCCGCCGGTTTTTGTATTAAAAATCAACCATGACATTGATTACCAATTCCAAAGACCTTGAAAAACTCTGCACCAAGCTCCGCAAGTCGGACTTTGTGACGGTCGACACCGAGTTCATCCGCGAGCGCACCTATTACCCCAACCTGTGTCTCATTCAGGTGGCGGGGGATGACGAGGAAGCCTATGCGATCGACCCGCTTGCCGAGGGCATCGACCTCGCGCCGTTCTACGACTTCCTGCGCGACAAGGAAGTGCTGAAAGTTTTCCACGCCTGCCGTCAGGATCTGGAAATTTTCTACAACCACATGGGCAAGCTGCCGACCCCGATTTTCGACACACAGGTCGCAGCCATGGTCTGCGGCTATGGCGAACAGGTGAGCTACGAAGTGCTGGTCAGCTCCATCGTGAAAAAGCAGCTCGACAAATCAAGCCGCTTCACCGACTGGGCCATGCGCCCCCTCACCTCGAAGCAGCTGAAATACGCGCTCGCCGATGTGACGCATCTTCGCAAGATATTCCTCAAGCTCGCCGACCGCCTCGACAAGCTCGAGCGCACGAACTGGATCAAGGACGAGATGAAAAATCTCTCCGACAAGGAACACTACATCGCACGCCCCGAAGAAGCATGGCAGCGCATTAAAATCCCGAGCCACAAAATCCGCGCGCTCTGCGTGCTGAAAGAAGTGGCGGCATGGCGCGAAACGCTGGCGCAGTCGGCCGACGTGCCGCGCGGACGCATTTTGAAAGACGAAGCGCTGGCCGAAATCGCCACGCACCCGCCGACAACACAAGAGGCTTTGGGCAGGATGCGCAACGTCAACCGTGGCTTCGCGGAAAGTGACCGCGCGCTCGAACTGCTCGAAGCGGTCAAGCGCGGCATGGAGATGGAAGAAAAAGACGGCCCCGTCTGGGAGCCGCGCCCGCATCTGCCCCCCGGCATGGCGCCCACGATCGACCTGCTGCGCGTGCTGCTGAAACTGAAATGCGAAGAAGCGCAAGTTGCGCCGAAACTGTTGTGCCTTGCCTCCGACCTCGAACTTATCGCGGCGTTCGGCAAAGACGCGAAAGTTGCCGCCATGTCCGGCTGGCGTTTCAAGCTGTTCGGCAAAGAAGCCCTCGACCTGCGCGACGGCAAACTCGCCATCGCCGTCGAAAACGGGAAACTGAAACTGGTGAAAACCGAAACTCCCGCCGCTGAATAAACCATGAAATTCGCAAAAATTAAAAACCAGCCCGATGGCTTCATCGACATCCTGCCCCAGCTGGCGAACCGCCACGGGTTGATTGCGGGCGCGACCGGCACGGGCAAGACCGTAACCCTGCAAACCCTCGCCGAACTTTTCAGCCGCGATGGCGTTCCCGTTTTCATGGCCGATGTGAAGGGCGACCTTTCCGGCCTTGCGGCGGCAGGCGCGCTGAATGACCGCCTGAAAACACGTCTGGACCTGCTCGGCATCACCGACCATGTTTTCGCGGCTTCGCCCGTGATGTTCTGGGACGTTTACGGCACCAAGGGCCACCCCGTGCGTACCACCGTGTCGGAAATGGGGCCGCAGCTTTTGTCGCGGCTGATGAACCTGAACGACACGCAGTCTTCCGTGCTGCTCATCCTGTTTCGTATCGCGGATGAAGCGGGGCTGCTGCTGCTCGACCTGAAAGACCTGAACGCGCTGATTGGTCTGGTGCAGGAAAACCTCGACAAGTTCAAACCGCAATACGGCCACCTTTCCCCCGCCTCGCTCGGCACCATCCAGCGCGGCCTTTTCACGCTGGAAAGCCTCGGCGCAAAAGATTTCTTCGGCGAGCCCGCCTTCAACGTGCAGGATTTGCTGCAAACCAACGCTGATGGGCGCGGCATGATCAGCATCCTCGCCGCCGACAAGCTGCTGCTGTCACCCGTTGTGTATTCGAGCTTCCTGTTGTGGATGCTGTCCGAGCTGTATGAAACCCTGCCCGAGGTCGGCGACCAGCCGAAGCAGAAACTGGTTTTCTTTTTCGACGAAGCGCATCTGCTGTTCCGCGACACACCAAAGGCGCTTGTGGAAAAAATCGAACAAGTCGTGCGTCTGGTGCGCTCGAAA
>JAYUPV010000348.1:0-2355 GCA_043759865.1 Alphaproteobacteria bacterium
CGCGTCACCTTGCCGACGCAAGGGGCGGAGCAGCGTTTTATCTGGTATTGCAGGCAGGGGCGCGAGCGCAGGGCAAAAACGCTGTCGGAACAGGTGCGCAGCTGGAACGCGCGCTGCATGACCTCCAGCGATTCATTTACGGCGTATCCAGACGCGTAAGGCCCGAAATATTCGCCTGGCCTGTCTTTTGCGCCCCTATGTTTGGCCACCTGCGGGAAATCATGGTCGCCGGTGATGAGGATGAAGGGGAAAGACTTGTCGTCGCGCAGCAAAATGTTATAGCGAGGTTTCAGTTTCTTGATAAGGTTCGCTTCTAGCAGCAGCGCCTCGGCCTCGGTATGGGTGGTGGTAAATTCCATGGTCGTGGTCGCCGCGATCATGCGCTGGATACGTACCGAATGTTTTTCCGGCTGCGTATAGGCGAGCACGCGCTTTTTCAGGCTTTTCGCCTTGCCGACATACAGCGGCTCTCCCGCCGCATTCATCATCCGGTAAACCCCCGGCATGCCGGGCAGCGTCTTCACGAAGTCGAGGATCGTTTCGTGGCCTTTTTTGTGCGTGTCCGTCATTTTTTTGGAGCCTCTTTCGGCGAGGTGACGGGAAAGCTTTGCAGTTCGTTTATCTTCATCCATCGCGCATCATCCACGAACCACAGGTAAAAATGTACGCTCGCCCACAGGACAAGCACGGCGGCAATGCCCAACCGGAAAGACGCGACACGCTCGACAATCTTGCGGTATTTTTCATTCTTCCACACCAGTTGGCGGAACAGCATCAGCCAGAAAGCGGAAACAAGCAGCGCCCCGAAAAGGGCGGTAGCGGCGGAAAAGGGCGAGAGGCATTTGGGCCACTCCCTGAATCCAATAAATTGGAAATAGACTTCCGGTTTCAGTCGCTCGTGTGCCAGCTGCGCTAGGGCATAGAACACTCCGTCGATATTTAAAAGCGCGAGCAAAAGGGCGATAAGTCCCGCGAGCGGGAAGAGTGCAGCGACCAACTTCGTGCCCCGCTTCATCACTTCCGCAATCGGCTCTGCGATAGTACCCACCAGCAGCAGGAGCAAGAAGGCGGCGCCCAGTATCATCCCCCCGTCAGAGAACATCTTGTACGAGCAGGCGAAAGCTGTCTGCGGTGCGAACGCCAGCAGGAACGCTATCAAAACCCGTAAACGAAATGCCATGAGTGACCTTTTGTGCCTTAAACAAGATAGTTCTTTATAGCCGTTTTGAAACGTCTTTGCATGGCGGGCGAGGGAGCTCGGTAACGCATTGATTTTACTGAATTATAGTGGGCGCCGCGCTTTCCCCCCGCCGATGCTTTTCGTGCTATAATAGAAGCATGAACAAAGCCTGCAAACCGGAAACCATGAAACGCAAGCTGCTGCGCGGCGTCATCGGCCTTGCGCTGCTGGTGGCCTGCGCCCTCACGCTGCGTGACCACTACGCGATTTCCTTTGTTTTTTTGCTGCTGTCCTTCATTCCCCTGCGCGGCTGCCCTGCTTGCTGGACGGTAGACATTGTCGATGCCGCAAAGCAAAAGCGCTTACGCGAGCCTTGACGCAAAACACCCGCGCCTGTAGCTTGAAATCCGGAAATACCCGAGCAAGTCGGCCCTGTGGCGGAATTGGTAGACGCACGCGACTTAAAATCGCGAGCCTTAACGGGCGTGCCGGTTCGATTCCGGCCAGGGCCACCATTCAAAACCGGCAGACGTGCCCGGAATCGAACCTTAATGTTTGCTGATAAATGCCCTGATGTCTTTCAGCAGGGGTGTTCTGCCGCGGAACAGCGGAGCGAGGCTCGTGACGATCTCGACATGGCCGATGCCGACATAGGTATGAAGCTCGGGGATGTTGCCGAATGTTTCCATCTTCGCTTTCAGGCGTTGTGAATTGCGCGGCAGGACTTCGGTATCCTTGTCGCCGGTCGCCAGAAACACAGGCGGCATGTTTTTGCGGACATAGGTTACGGGCTGCGTATCCACGTCCTTTGCAGTGCTGAACAGGGCAATGATCTTGGGGTCGGTCATGGGCAGGAAATCGTAAGGCCCCGAAATCGCGATCACGCCCTTGATCATCGCGGTGTCGCCGCCCGCCTTGCGCAGGAATGTTTGGTTCGCGGCCAGCATCATCGCGTTATAGGCCCCCGCCGAATGGCCGGCAACGAAGAGGCGATCCGCGTTGCCGCCGTATTCGGCGATGTGTTTGTGAACCCAGACGGCCGCGTCCGCGCTATCCTCGACGAACACGGGGTATGACACTTGCGGATAACGCCTGTAATCGGCTACCACCGTCACGCAGCCGAGCGAGGCAAAGGCCTGCCCCGCGAACAGGTACATATCCTTGCTGCCCGTCTG
>JAYUPV010000349.1:0-5218 GCA_043759865.1 Alphaproteobacteria bacterium
GCTTGAGGTTCGAAAGCGGGCAGACGGTCAGCGGCATTTCGTCTTTCACCAATCTCGCCACCAGCTTGTCGTCTTCCAATGACCGGTTGCCGTGGTCGACACGGTTGACGTTGATTTTATCAAGCGCTTCCCACACATATTCCGGCGGGCCTTCTTCGCCCGCATGCGCCACGATTTTCAACCCTGCTGCGCCCGCTTTTGCGAATACGCGCTCGAATTTCGAGGGCGGGTGGCCTTTTTCCGAGCTGTCGAGCCCGACGGCGAAAATTTTATCCTTATAGGGCATGGCTTCGTCGAGGGTTTTGATCGCATCTTCTTCGCTCAGGTGCCGCAGGAAGCTCATGATGAGCTTCGACGAGATGCCGAGGTTCTTTTCGCCATCCGCAAGCGCGCGGGTAATGCCGTCGAGAACCGTCTTGAAGGGGACGCCGCGCGAGGTGTGGCCCTGCGGGTCGAAGAAAATTTCCGTATGCACCACGTTCTGCTTCGCCACGCGTTCGAGATACGCCATGGTCAGGTCGTAAAAATCCTGTTCTTTCTGCAGCACGTTCATGCCTTGGTAATAGATATCGAGGAAGTCTTGCAGGTTTGAAAAGTTATATGCCTCGCGCACTTCTTCTACCGACTTGAAGGGAATGTCGATTTTGTTGCGCTGCGCCAGCGCGAACATCAATTCAGGCTCGAGGCTGCCTTCGATATGCAGGTGCAGCTCCACTTTCGGCAGGCCTTCGATGAACTTGTCCATGGTTGGAAACCCTTTCAAAAGGAACAGGTTAAATGCTGGTGGCTATGCTAACATTTTGGGTGACTTGTGCCTATAAAAACGGTATGTTCTTGTAATTATTTTGTTTTTAGAAAAGCGCATGACCGACAGCATCAAATTTATCCTGAACGGGAAGTTGACGGAGGTGGCAGGGCTGCCGACTGCCATGACACTGCTCCAATACCTGCGGACGCAAAAAAAACTCACCGGCACGAAAGAGGGCTGCGCCGAGGGCGATTGCGGCGCCTGCACCGTCGCTGTCGGTCGGCTGCAAAACGGCAAGGTCGATTACCAGAGCATCAATGCCTGCATCGCCTTCCTGCCCACGCTCGACGGGCGCGAAGTGGTGACGGTCGAACACCTGAAGGTGAAAACCGGCAAAATGAACCCCGTGCAGGATGCGATGGTGAAATGCCACGGCTCGCAATGCGGCTTCTGCACGCCCGGTTTCGTCATGGCGCTCTCCACGCTTATGAACAACACAGCCAACGCGACGGATGACAATATACAGGATGCCATCGCGGGTAATCTCTGCCGCTGCACCGGCTATCGCCCCATCGTCGATGCCGCGCGTGTGGCGAACAAGGACAAAGATCGCGCGCTGCCCTCCGACGCAAAAACGCTGGAAACATTGCAGCGCAAGAAAATGCTTTCCTATGAAGCGGGAGGCGCGAAGTTCTTTGCGCCCGTGACCGTCGAGGAACTGGCCGAAGTCTACGGGCAACACCCTGATGCAACGATACTGGCAGGCGGCACCGATGTCGGGCTGTGGGTCACGAAATTCCACATGGAGCTGCCAACGATTATTTACACCGGCAATGTCGCCGCCCTGCGCGATCTGCGTGAAACGCCGGACGGGCTTGAAATCGGCGCTGCGGTTACCTATTCCGAGGCCTTCGCCGCGCTCGCCGCCTATGACCCGAGCATGGAGAACATGCTGAAGCGGTTTTCGTCCGTCCATATCCGCAATGCGGGCACGGTGGGTGGCAACATCGCCAACGGCTCCCCCATCGGCGACGGCCCACCGCCGTTGATTGTGCTGCAAACAAAACTTGTGCTGCGCTCCAAAACGGGCACCCGCACGCTGAACCTCGAAGATTTCTTTCTTGCCTATAAAAAGCAGGATAGGAAACCGGGCGAGTTCGTTGAAAAACTTATCGTGCCGAAAAAAACGGCGGGTATGCAGTTCCGCGTTTATAAAATTTCCAAGCGTTTCGATCAGGACATCTCCGCCGTCTGCGCCGCCTTCGCGCTTGACATACAGGGCGGCAAAGTTGTATCAGCGCGCATCGCCTATGGCGGTATGGCGGGCACGCCGCACCGCGCGGCCAATGCCGAAAAAGCCCTGATAGGACGGGCATGGGACGAAGCAACGCTGCAAAAAACCATGGCAGCGCTCGCCGCCGATTATCAACCGATGACCGATATGCGCGCCAGCGCCAAGTACCGCGCCGATGCCGCGCAAAATCTGCTGCATCGTTTCTTTATCGAGACGACATCGCCCGACACCGAAACGCAAGTGTACCGTTATGCCGAGTAACACAAAGAAAATCGACGGCGGCCTTGGCGACGCGAAGCCGCATGACAGCGCACATCTGCATGTCGCGGGTGAGGCGACCTATACCGATGATGTGCTGGAGCCGCAGGGCTGTCTGCACGCCTATATCCTCAAAAGCCCGCACGCCCACGCGAAAATAAAAAAGTTCGATGTCTCGGCCTGCTACATTCCGGGCGTGCATGCCGTGATGACGGCAAAAGACATTCCGGGCGTGAATGACGCTGCCCCCGTTTTTCCGGGCGATCCCGTTTATGCCGAAACCGAAGTGCTTTACTACGGACAGTCCATCATGGCGGTCGCGGCAGAAACCATCGAAATCGCGCATAAGGCTGTCAAAAAAGCGGTTGTTGAATATGAAGTGCTGTCCGCGATTTTAAACGTGCATGACGCCATCAAAGCCGAAAAATTTGTCGGCGATACCTATGTGATGCAGCAGGGCGACAGCGCGGCGGGAATCAAAAAAGGCAAGCGCCGGCTGAAAGGCGCGCTCGATATCGGCGGGCAGGACCATTTCTATCTCGAAGGCCAGATCGCCATGGCAACGCCGCTTGAAAACGGTGAATTCCATTGCTGGTCATCGACCCAGCACCCGTCGGAAGTACAGCATCTGATTGCGAAAGTTTTGAAAATCCCCGATCACCTCGTGACGGTCGAGGTGCGGCGCATGGGCGGGGGGTTCGGCGGCAAGGAAAGTCAGGCTTCCCTTATCGCCTGCGTCGCTGCAACCCTTGCGTGGAAATGCCGCCGTCCTGTCAAATGCCGCCTCGACCGCGACGATGATATGATTATCACCGGCAAGCGGCATCCGTTCCATGTCGGCTATGAAGTCAGCTTTGGCGATAACGGTCTTATCGCGGGCATCGAGTTCACGCAGGCCGTCGATTGCGGCATGAGCCCCGATTTGTCGAACGCCATCGCCGACCGTGGCATGTTCCATGCCGATAACGTCTATTACCTTGGCGATTCAAAAGTCACCAGCTATCGCTGCTTCACGCACAAGGTTTCCAACACCGCGTTTCGCGGTTTCGGCGGACCGCAAGGCATGCTGGCGATGGAATATGTGATCGACGATATTGCCCGTACGCTCGGCAAAGACCCGCAGGAAATCCGCAAGGCGAACTTATACGACGCTAAGGGCGCACTGAAAGACCGCTGCACCACGCATTACGGCATGACGGTCGAGGACAATGTCATCAGCGATATTTTCGCCGAAATCGAAAAAACCGGCGACTACGCGAAACGCGTGCAGGAAGTACGCAAGTTCAACGCCACCAGTAAAATCCTGAAAAAGGGCATCGCCCTCACGCCTGTGAAATTCGGCATCAGCTTTACATTGACCATGCTCAACCAAGCGGGTGCGCTGGTGCATGTGTACAAGGACGGCACGGTGCAGCTGAACCATGGAGGCACCGAAATGGGGCAGGGGCTCCACACCAAGGTCGCGCAGGTCGTGGCTGATGTGTTCCAGATTGACCTCGATAAAGTACGTGTAACAGCGACGAACACCAGCAAAGTGCCGAACACCTCGGCGACAGCAGCCTCCAGCGGCTCCGACCTCAACGGCAAGGCGGCGGAAGCGGCCGCTCTTACCATTAAGAACCGCCTTATCGATTTCGCGGCGGAGCATTTCAAGCTCGCGAAGGAAAAGATTGTTTTCGAAGCGGGGCAGGTGCAGGCCGGCGACAAGGTAATGCCGTTCAAGGACATGGTCGTGCTGGCCTATACCAACCGCATCCAGCTTTCGTCGACCGGTTTTTACAAGACGCCGAAAATCGCATGGGACAGGCCGAAAGCCAAAGGCCGTCCGTTCCTGTATTTTGCCTATGGCGCGGCGATTACCGAAGTTATCGTCGATACGCTGACCGGTGAATACAATTTCCTGCGCGCCGACCTGCTACACGATGCCGGGCGTTCCATGAACCCCGCCATCGATATCGGTCAGATCGAGGGCGGCTATGTTCAGGGCACGGGCTGGCTGACGTCTGAGGAACTGTGGTGGAACGACAAGGGCGATCTCAAGACCCATGCGCCCAGCACCTACAAAATCCCGACCGGCCGCGACGTGCCCAAGGATTTCCGCACGGCGCTTTTCAAAAATGAAAATCAGGAAGACACCATTTATCGCTCCAAAGCCGTGGGCGAACCGCCGCTGATGCTCGGTATTTCATCGTTCCTCGCGCTGCGTGATGCTATCGCCGCAACGGGCCCGGCAAACTGCCTGCCACCGCTGCAGGCCCCTGCCACGCCTGAAAACGTGCTGAAGGCGATACAGGCGGTGCAGAAATGAGCCATGCCAACCACGAATGGCTGCCGGTACTGACCGGCCTCACCGACAAGGGCGAGCCTTGCGTGCTGATTACCGTCATGGAAGCCAAAGGCTCGACCCCGCGCGAAGCGGGCGTGAAAATGGTGGTGACGGCGAAAGAACAATTCGGCACCATCGGCGGCGGCAACCTCGAGTTTGAAGCGATTGACGAAGCGCGCAAGCTGCTGGTCGCGGCGTCGACACCTGCGGTAAAAGATTACCCCCTCGGCCCGAAACTCGCCCAATGCTGCGGCGGTTTTGTCACGGTTTTCCTCGAACCCTTCGTGCCCTCCGGCAAGACGCTGTATCTTTTCGGCGCGGGGCATGTCGGCAAGGAAGTCGTGAAGGTGCTGGACGGTCTCCCCTTGAAAATAAAATGGGTGGACGAGCGCGACAGCGAATTTCCCGTCGTCATCCCGAAGAACTGCGAAAAAATTGTCACCTCCGCCCCCGTCGCCGAGCTGCGCGGTGTGGATGAAAACTGCTATATCGCCGTTATGACCCACAGCCACGACCTCGATTTCGACCTCGTGCGTGCGGCGTATAAAGGAAAGTTCGCCTATCTCGGCCTCATCGGGTCGGAAACCAAGCG
>JAYUPV010000350.1:0-4882 GCA_043759865.1 Alphaproteobacteria bacterium
GGGAAATAGCTGGACATCGGTCCCGGGCAATCTTTACATGACCATGCTGCTGCGCCCCGGCACCAATGCCGCGCAAACGGGGCAGCTGTCTTTCGTCGCCGCCGTCGCGCTTGCCGAGACTTTGCAGGAACTGCTGCCCGCCGCCGTCCAGGTCAACCTCAAATGGCCGAACGACCTGCTGCTGAACGGTAAAAAATCGGCTGGTATTTTGTTGGAAGCGGAAGAAGGCTGGGTCGTCGTCGGCATGGGCGTGAATTTAACAGGCGCGCCCGAGGGTGCTGCGAGCCTTAGCGATTTCGGCGTAAAGGTTTCATCGGGGCATGTGCTTGAAAGACTCGCCCAGCGTCTCAAGTCGCTTCACGATGTGTGGCTGCAAAACGGCTTTGCTCCCGTCCGCTCGGAATGGCTGCGCTACGCCCACAATATCGGCAACACCATCAATGTGCGCCTGCCGAAAGAAACATTCACCGCAAAATTCATCGGTATCGACGATGCGGGGGCGCTGCAGGTCGAATTGCAGGACGGCAGCCGCCGGCAGATTTCTTCAGGCGAGGTTTTCAGCGCATAATGGCATCCCCCGGATTCAAAATGGACGACGAGGCCATTTACTGCGTTCCGCTTGGCGGCTGCGGTATTTTCGGCGCGAACATGACCCTCTACGGCCATAAAGGCCAATGGGTGATGGCCGATTGCGGCATGGGCTTTGCCGATGAAACAATGCCGGGTGTCGATATATTGCTGCCCGACCCGTCCTTTGCACAGAGCCTCGGCTCCAGTCTGCTCGGCATCGTGTTGACGCACGGGCATGAAGACCATATCGGCGCAATCGACCATCTCTGGCCGCGCCTGAAAGCGCCGCTTTACGCCACAAAGTTCACGGCCGAGCGCATCCGGCAGGGTTTGAGCGAACATGCCTGGGGCAGCCAGGCGAAACTGCACGAACTGCCGCAAAAGGCGAATTTCGACCTTGGCCCTTTCAATTTCCAGTACATCCAGATGGCGCATTCGATACCGGAAGCGAACGCCGTCGCCATCACTGTCAAAGGTGTCGGCACGATTGTGCATACCGGCGACTGGAAAATCGACCCCGACCCCGTCGAAGGGCAGATGACGGACGAAGCGGCGTTGAGGAAACTCGGCGAAGCAGGCGTGCTTGCTGTCGTCGGCGATTCAACCAATGCCATGGTGCCCGGCCATTCCGGTTCAGAGCGCACAGTATTGAAAAACCTGACCGAGCTTTTCGGCGAATTCACCGGGCAAATCGCCATCACCTGTTTTGCCACCAACGTCGCGCGGCTGCGCAGCATTTACGAAGCTGCCAATTTCCACAAGCGCCAAGTCTGCCTTGCTGGCCGCTCGCTGTGGAGCGTGGATGATGCCGCGCGGAAATCCGGCTATCTGAAAGGCATCCCCCCCTTCCTCGACGGCGACGCGGCCGATATTCAGGGCGGCGAGAATGTCGTGTATGTCTGCACGGGATCGCAAGGCGAGCCGCGCGCGGCACTGGCACGTATTTCAAACAACGACCATCCGAGCGTTAGGTTAGGCGAGGGGGATGTGATGATTTTCTCCTCTCGCACCATCCCCGGTAACGACCGCGCCGTGGACCGCATCCGTAACCGTTTTTTGCTGGCGGGCGTGAATGTCATCACCGATCGCGACGCGCCCATCCACGTTTCCGGACACCCGTATCGAGATGAGTTGAAACTGCTCTACAGCTGGCTTAAGCCAAAAGCCGTCATTCCTGTGCATGGAGAACATATGCAGCAGGAAAAACACGCGCAGCTGGCGCAGGATCTAGGCGTTCCCGAAACGCTGATCGCTGCCAACGGCATGGTCATCGAGGTAACGAAAGAAGGCGTGCGCACCATAGCGAGAGTGAAGCACGGCATGCTCGCCATCGAGGGCAACCGCATCGTCGCCATGGACCACGAAGCGATTTTGACGCGCAAACGCATGATGTTCAACGGCAGCGCAGTCGTGACGGTGGTGGTCGACACGCGCGGCGATTTGCTCGCGGCACCCAAAATCACCGCGCTCGGCCTACTTGACGATACGAGCGAACATGACGCCAATCATCTTGAAGACGCCGAAGACGAAGTGGCGAAAGCCATCAAGAACATGCCGAAATCGGCACGCACCAATGACGAAGAATTGTCGGAGCTTATCCGCGTCACCACGCGGCGTTTTTTCAACGAGCGTTTCGAGCGCAAGCCGCAAACGCGCGTCCACCTGATACGGGTGTAGCATGAGCTTCGTCTCCGCCATTTTTATCTACTTCCTTATCTGGTGGCTGACGCTGTTCGCCGTGCTGCCTATCGGTGTCGAGCGCAACACAGACGAGGGCAAAGGCCATGATGCAGGCGCGCCAGTCGTGCCGGATTTGAAAAGGAAGCTGATACTGAATACTGTCATTTCCGCCGTTATTCTCGCCATCATCTGGGTGCTTGTAGAAACAGGCGTCATTACATGGGGCGAATGGTTCAGGGGAGCAATCAATTGAAAACCGTTATCCTGCTTGCCGGCATTGCCGGACTTTCTCTCACGCCTGTTTGCATGGAACATAAATTGCAGGCGCAGATCAACCCGCAGCTGTGCAAACAGATCGTCGACCACAAACCCGCGCCTGATGTGGAATACAAGGGCGGCGTGGATGTGCATGGCAAGCCGGTGGTCGAAGCCGACCTCAACCCTTCGCCTGTCAAAATCCCCGAAAAAATCTCGTTCGATGTCACGGTCGACATGGCCAAATATCTCGGCCTCTCAACCGCTGCTGGGGTGGAGCAGGTCGCATCAATAGGCACGATTGCCTATGAAAAGGGTGTCCTGACCTTCAACGGCGAGCCGATGGAAGGGCCTGCGGCGGCCTCCCTGCGCGAGCTTTGCGCGACCCCGGACGCACCCAAAAAGACCAAAGAAATTAAACATAATAAAGATTGATTGTTTCATTCTATTTGGGTAATTTTGACCCAGACGGACATATATAAAGAGGCGGTGATTTATGGCTGAACCGGCGAAAGAGCAGAAGAAAAATTCCAAGACGGCGATCACGCCAACGCGCGAGGAAAATTTCCCCGAGTGGTACCAGAACGTCATCAAGGCCGCCGACATGGCCGAGAACGCGCCGGTGCGCGGCTGCATGATCATCAAGCCCTATGGCTTTGCCGTGTGGGAAAACATCCAGAAACATTTTGACCGCATGATAAAGGCGGAAGAAGTGCAGAACGCCTATTTCCCGCTGCTCATTCCCATGAGCTATATCGCGAAAGAGGCCGACCATATCGACGGCTTCGCAAAAGAATGCGCGATTGTCACGCATCACCGCCTGTCGAAAAACGACAAGGGCGAGCTGGGGCCCGACCCCGCCTCGTTGCTGACCGAACCCATGATCATCCGCCCGACTTCCGAAACCATCATCGGCGAGTCCATGCACAACTGGGTGCAGTCGTATCGCGATTTGCCGCTGAAGCTGAATCAATGGTGCAACGTCATGCGCTGGGAAATGCGCCCGCGCATCTTTTTACGCACCACCGAATTCCTGTGGCAGGAAGGGCATAATGCGTTTGCGACGGCTGAAGAGGCCGACAAAGACGCGCGCCGCATGCTCGATGTGTACGAAGACTTCATCCAGAATTATCTCGCCGTACCGGTCATCAAGGGCTCGAAAACGCCCGATGAACGTTTCCCCGGCGCTATCGAAACCTATACGGTCGAAGCCTTCATGCAGGATGGCAAGGCGCTGCAAAGCGCGACCTCGCACAATCTCGGCCAAACTTTTGCGACCTCGTCCGATATCAAATATCTCGACCGCGATGGCACGCAGAAACTGGCATGGACGACCTCGTGGGGCATGTCGACCCGCACCATCGGCGGTCTTATCATGGTGCATGGAGACGATGACGGCATGATCATGCCGCCGCGCGTGGCGCCGTTCCAGGTTGTCATTCTGCCGTTCATCAACAACGATGTCGACAAGCCCGCGATACTCGAATTCTGCGAAAAGGTACTGAAAGACCTGCGCGCGAAAGACATCTCGGCGCAAATCGACAAGTCGGATGCACGTTCTTCCGACAAAATGTGGGCCGCCATCAAGAAGGGCGTTCCCGTGCGCCTCGAAGTCGGCGCGCGCGAAATCGCCGAAGGCCAGCTGACCTTCGCCCGCCGCGACCTCGGCAAAGACGGCAAGACCAAAGTGGCAGTTGCCGATTGCGCCGCTAAAATCGCCGAAGCGTTAGAACAGATGCAAAAAGACCTGCTGGAAAAAGCGCGTGCGCGCATGAACGGCATGATAAAAGACGCAAAAACGCTGAAAGAAGTACGCGACTTCTTCGCGGCGGAGCAGGCGGGGGGCTTGAAAATCGACTACAGCCTCATCAAGGACTCTGCTGAATTCGAGGCGATCAAAAAAGACTTCGCCGTCACCACGCGCTGCTTGCCTTTCGCCGATGGCGGAACCAAGGTTATCGTGGCGAAAGCATATTGATGTCCTTCGCTTTTGAAAAAATGGTGGCGGGGCGGTATTTGCGCTCCAAGCGGAAAGAGGGTTTTATTTCCGTTATCGCCGCTTTTTCCTTCATCGGCATCATGCTGGGCGTGGCGACGCTGATTATCGTCATGTCGGTCATGAACGGTTTTCGCGATGAACTTATCGGCAAAATCCTCGGCCTCAACGGGCATATCAACGTCTATAGCCGCCACGGGCCGCTTTACCCGTATGAGCTGGTCGTCGAACGTCTCGCAAAAATTCCGGGTGTCAAAAGCGCTGTCGCTACGATTGAGGGGCAGGCGCTGCTGACCATGCAGGGCGGTGGCGCATCGGGCGTTATCGTGCGCGGTGTTGCTCCCGGCGACTTTTATATCAAGGCCGCCGGTTTCGAACCCG
>JAYUPV010000351.1:0-3807 GCA_043759865.1 Alphaproteobacteria bacterium
CAAAAACGCGATGCCTATCACATTGCCCGCTTTCGCCGCCCACATGAGTGGCGTATAGGCCTGCGGCTCGCCACGGATCGCATCCACGTTTTCCCTGCCATATTTGTCAATATACGCCTGCATCCCCGCCACATCGCCACTTGAAGCCGCCGACATGAATGCGCTGAGCTCCCGATGCTCGATGCCGGGGGTCGCGGCTGAATTGAATGCGGGTGTGGTGCCGGTCACGGAAATGCCTGTTTTTAAAAGCCAAGACTCGATAAGCAGAATAGCTTGTTTTTCATATTCTGTCAAACATCCGGAAAGTCAAATTCCTTTGATATTTCATAGGGAAAGACTATCCTGTTTTGTCATGAAGAACAGCATATCCGACATCATCAGCCGCCGCGCCCTGTTGCAAGGGCTTGGTATCGGCGCAGCTGCAGGCGTGATTTCCGCGAACGCCGCCACCGCTGGCCTAAGCATCGCGCCACCTGTTGCTGCCGCCTCCACCCTCACCTTCACCGAAGTCAACCACGGCATCGACCAGAACCCGCGCATCGCCGACGGTTACACCGCCAATGTGCTGATCCGCTGGGGTGACAAGATTTTCGCGGACTCGCCCGCCTTTAACCCCGACGCGCACTCGGCCGCCGCGCAGGACAAGCAATTCGGGTACAACTGTGCCTTCACCGCCTATATGCCTCTGCCGATGTTTTCAGATACGTCCGACCACGGGTTACTGTGCGTGAATCATGAATCCACGCTGCTCAACCTGATGTACCCCGACGACACCGCAAAAAAAGCGCGGATGCGTCCGCAGGAACTCGAAGAGTACG
Source organism: Alphaproteobacteria bacterium (assembly GCA_043759865.1). GTDB lineage: Bacteria > Pseudomonadota > Alphaproteobacteria > Micavibrionales > UBA2020 > JAPWJZ01. The sequence goes on from JAYUPV010000351.1 coordinate 819, forward strand.
AAGCTAACAAGGTTTCGGTCGCCCTCGCCGCCCACGGCCATTCGATCGTCGAGATCAAGAAAACCGACGGCAAATGGCAGGTGGTGGAGAGCGGCAAATACAACCGCCGCATCACGGCGCAGACCAAAATGAAAATCAGCGGCCCCGCCGCAGGAAACGAGCGCATGCAAACCTCGGCGAACCCTGCGGGTGACGAGGTGTGGGGCACGATTGCCACCAGCCACGGCGGCATCACGCCCTGGGGCACGGTTCTGCTGGCCGAGGAAAACATCCAGCAGTATTTCGGCGGCAAGGCTCCGCCCACCGAACTGCAGAACTACACCCGCAACGAGCTCGGCTCCGCCACCAACACGCATGGCTGGGATAAATCGGTTTCCCGCTTTCATATGGACAGGGAACCGCGCGAGCCCAACCGCTTCGGCTGGGTGGTCGAACTTGACCCCTACAACCCCGGCTCGCAGCCCGTCAAGCGCACGGCGCTCGGGCGCTTCAAGCATGCAGGCGCAGCGCCGCATGTGAACAAGGACGGGCGCATCGTGGTGTTCATGGGCGACGGGGGCGCGTTTGAATACATCTACCGCTTCGTCAGCAAGAACAAGCTCGACTATAAAGACCGCGCCGCGAATATGAACCTGCTCGACGAAGGCACGCTCTCGGTCGCGCAGTTCCAGAAAGATTACACCGTGCAATGGCTGCCGCTTGTGCAGGGCGAGGGCAAGCTCACGCCCGAAAACGGGTTCAAGTCGCAGGCCGACGTACTGATAGAAGCGCGGCGCGCGGCCCAGCTTGCGGGCGCGACGCCCATGGACAAGCCCGCCGATGTCAGGATCAATCCCGTCACGGGGCATGTCTTCGCCCTGCTCAACAGCAACCCCGCGCGCGGTTTTCAGGACAAGAACGTCGCCAACCCTCGCATGTACAACCTTGCGGGGCATATCCTTGAACTTGTGTCGCTGACCGGCGATCAGGCGGACGAAGTCTTCGGCTGGGATTTCTTCATCCTTGCGGGCGACCCGCTCGGCAAGAACAGCAAGACGATTTACGGCGCGCCCATGACACGCAACGGCTGGCTCGCCTGCCCGTCCACCTGCACCTTCGACAAAAAAGGCCGCATCTGGATTGCGACCGATCAGGGTGGTTCGCTGCAACGCGCCTTCCAGACCGGCGACGGCCTTTATGCCGCAGACACGACGGGCATCGCCTCCGCCGCGACGAAATATTTCTACCGCGCACCGGTGGGGGCCGAGCTGTGCAGCCCGTGTTTCACGCCCGACAACAAGACGCTGTTCTTCGCGATACAGCACCCCGGCGACGGCTCTGACTTCAAGAGCCCGTTCACGCGCTGGCCCGACTTCAACGATAAAATCCCGCCGCGCCCCTCCATCGTCGTCGTCACCAAAGACGATGGCGGCGAAATCGGGAACTAGAGCGTCACCAGCTTTGCAAGGCAGATGTTTTCCCCGCGCGCGAGCTTGGGCTTTCCGCCGCCGAGATAGCGTGCGGTGAGATCGGCGGCGGTGAACTGGCGGACGAGGCGGTAGTGGCGGGCGGCGAGGAATTCGGGCAGCGCTTCCGGCTCGATGCCCCATTTGAATTTTTCGTTTTTGAGGTCGAGCCACGCATCGGCCACCCAAGTCGCGGTGTCGAACTGGATGGAGCCGAGAAAAGTTTTCAGCATATAGGTGAACAGCAAATAGCTTTCGGGATTGTAGCCGCAGGAATGTATCTGCCGGAAAAAGCGGTCGATCTGCCGCGCGTCGAGATACATCGTGATGCCCTCGGCGATGAACAGCGTCGGCTTGTTGGGTGCGAAGCCTGTTTCATGCAGGGCTTCTTCCACCGAATTTTGCGTCAGGTCGACCGGCACGAAGCGCAGGTTGGAACCATGCCCGATTTTCTCCAACGCGGACTTTTTGCAAGCCTGCGTCGCCGGATGGTCAAGCTCGTAAAAAGAAGTGTCGGGATATTGCTTGTGCAAAATGGCGGCGAGCGGGTCGAACCCCGCCGCAATCACGACCACCTGCCGCTCGCGCCCGCTGTCGAGCAGCTCGCGCGCGGTTTTTTCGATGCACAGCTTGCGCAGTCCGTAATGAAGAAAAATGCCCGGCACGCTGCAGCGCTCGACGAATTTCAGCCACGGCCGTGAAATTTTCCCCTTGCCCGCCTCCTCCGCGAAGGCGCGGTAATATTGCCCGCGTTCCGCATCGACGACCGAGGGCAGCGTCTCGGACAACAACGCCTGCGAACGGGCGATGAGCAAGGCGGTGGCGCTGGGTTTGTCGTCATACATACAGGGAATCTGACCATCAATCGCGGGGAACGTCAAATCTGATTATTCTGGGCTTTATGGCACTTATACCGCAGGACGAGAGGGTTTTTTGAAGGCGGCTTTCATGGGTGCCGCAACCTCGGTCGGAATTCCATTGGTCAGTTCGCTGAACGCGCTTTCCAGCTGACGCTTGTATTCCGCCTGCTTTTCGGCGCGCTGCTGCCGCGCTTCCGTGAACAGCGGGAGCGCGTCGCGGTTGCGGCGCGCGGTCGCCTGCCGCACGACCGTCCAGCCTTTTTTGTCGGGGGCGTCGATATCGGCGCCCCAGCACAACAGGAGCGTGATGGTATCGAGCTTGCGCTGTGACATCAGCGGCGACGGGTTGCTGACGGGGCTGCGCGTGGTCGAGTGATAGGCTGCATGCATCAGCGGTGTCCAGTTTTCCTTGTCCACAGCCTCGAGGCGCGCGCCGCTCGACAACAGGAAATTTGCAAGATCCCTGAAACCCCGGCGACTGGCGATCATCAGCGCCGTCATACCCTCGTTATCGGGTGCATCAATCAACGCGCCGTTTTTCTGCAGCAGCGCGATATTCGCTTTTTTCGCGGACAGCGCGGCATAAGCGACGGCGCCTTTTCCTTCCTTGTCCGTGACCTGGACGATGCCCTTGCCGTGCTTGTCGATCAATGCCTGCACACGCTCGACAGAATTATCCCGCGC
>JAYUPV010000352.1:0-3619 GCA_043759865.1 Alphaproteobacteria bacterium
GCGCTCCCGCTCGGCAAACCACTGATTGAACCCGGCCTTCAACGCCGCAAGCCCGCCCGAGCGGCTGTGCAGATCTTCGGCAACCGCGCGCTCGAACACGACCGATATGTCGCCATCGGCACCCGACAGCATGTTGCGCCATAAAAAATTCGCGCCCGATGACCGCAGCTCCCACGCCACCATATGCGTGACCGCGTTGATATCCGCTTCTTCACAGCGGCAGAGTTTCAAAAAATCTTCCGGTTTCAGCGCGGCATCAGGCCCGCGACCGCCGTGATGGTGCCATGCACGACGCAGCGCACCGATAAAGGAAACGAGATAACGGCTTACGCCCTTTTCCGTTTTCTGCAACAGGTCAGGCTGATAGCCGAGGTCAAAATGATTTTGCACGGGATAAAAAAAGCTTGCTTGCGGTTCCAGCATCGGGTCGAGCCCGACGGAAACATGGTGCAGCATCGCCGAACGCACCAATTGGCGGCCAAGCGGCGACTGTTCGAGAATTTTTACGAGGTTACGGATATAGCCGGTGAAAACGCGCTCGCGCTCCTCGACCGGCGCGAAATAGGGTTCGCCGTCAGCAATGGCAAGCAGGCGGATACGTATCCTCCTGCTGGGCGTCATATCGCCGCCAAAAACACCCGGCATCCTTTTATCCCCCTGGATTCCGCCCGGAAGACGGGCGGGATAGAAACTTAATGACTCCGCTCTGGATGCGGCGTGCGCTTGGAACGGTCCCATTTGTTGAAGTCGACGACTTCAGCAGACAACTTGACCGACTCCTGTACCATCTGCAGCTCTTTCTTCTGGAAAGAACGCTCAAACTTGATAAACCACAGGAAGTTCGCGTTAGAACGGTCTTCAACCGTGGAATAGCACATATCAGTCGGCTGATGCTTAGCCTTCATCGACAGATAGTTGCGGCTGTTGGGCATTTCACCGAGGCGCTTGAACAGATCCATCGTCACCTTGGGGCGCTTCATGCCAGCCTTCATATAGCCATGCTCGTCCAGCAGCATTTGGTGGATGATGCGCTTGTCGTGCAATTTAGTGCGGCTGTCCTCGAAAAACTTGTCATAGGCAGCGCGGCAGGCTTCGCCGTTGCTCAAAGTCCGGAAATCGGCCTGTGCCTTGATCTCGAAAATACGGCTGACATCGGCAAGGGGTGTCGCGGTCAGGAAATCCCACGCTTCGGATTCACCGGCGAGGCGGAGTTCCCATGCAACTTTCACGGAAACCATCAACACATCGGCCTGCTGCGCGCGGTTGACGAGGATCGCCTCGTCGGGCTCGAAGCTCAAGGGGTTCACGAGAGCGCCGTTTTTGTGCTGGCCTGCGCGGCGTAATTCGCGCGCGAGCAGGTTGATGAGGTCGCCCTTGATACGGTACGGGTTCAGCGTGACGATGCATTCGTCGCCGCGAACGTAAAATTGCGAAGCAGGAGTTTGCGTGTCATAGGCAATGGTCAGTTTGCCCGGGTTCAATTCCAACAACAGGCTTTCGCCGGTGCGGCTTTTCAGCAGAGATTCTTTCAAGGACTCAACGGGGATGATTTCAGCCTTCCAACCGTCCTTGCCGCAAACGCGGGACTGGTCGAGACGCCAGTCGAGCGCAGCACGGCTGCTCAGGGTGCTTTCCTTCTGGCGAAGGCGCTTTGTCGTTGTGCGGAAACCGCTCTTGTCGGGTCTTTTCATCATGGACTCATCGTCCTTGCCCGCGTCTTTGCCCATACTTCACACCTTATCTATTTGCCCTGCTACCGCTTCACCGGAACAAACCCCCATTTGGCCTATTCCTGTATCAAGCACGCAGCTAACTTCCCTCACCTCCATCATGGCAGGGGGATGGTTAACAACCCCTTTTCCGGAGTTGAAAAAGCAGCAAAGTTAGTGGATTACGGAAAGAAACTGGTAATTTTGAAGTAAAAGAACCACAGGATAAGAATAATCCCGTTGTAAATCAGCAATAGTTATTGATTTTCGCCCTGCATCTTCGGCGGTGATTCGATTATTCCTAATCTTGCCAAGGTTTTAAGCTGGGCCAGCAGCATGGACTGCTGCATCCAGCGTAAACGGGGCATCCGGTCAGGTACATCCCGATAAGCCTGATCGGCGAAATAGCCCGACAGGGCGGCAAGCATGGCAATCACATCATCCCAGTCGACCCAGTCGAAATCGGTCATCAGTTCGTCGGTTTTTCCCATGCCCATGGCTTCAAGATTCGACAGCAGGAAGCACAAGTCGAAAACCAGCGGCCCGTAACTGGCGTTCGGCCAGTCAACGATATAGTTGCGCTCGCCCGAGAACAAAAAATTATCGAGACGAAGATCGCCATGCAGTAAACCTTCGCGTCCGCGTATTTTGCCGATGCGCGCCTGATAATCACACAGCACCGGAATGCTTTTGTCGCACCATTTTCCGGCGGCAGTTACATCCTCGAACATCGCCAGGAATTTTTTGCGGATGTTCGCGTCATGGCGCAGACGCAGCCATTTTTTTTCATTGTTGAAAAAGAACCCGATATAACCATGCGTGCGCGCGGGAATAAGAACGCCTTCGCCTTCTTGCGCCGCATGGCATTGGCGAAGGCCCGAAGTTACGCGCTGGGCGCTTGCAAGCCCGGGATCATGAGCAACAAAATCCCAGACGCCGAGCATCCAGCCATCCTGCTCGCCATCCGAAACAATGCCAGGATAAGGGGGGGATACTGTGCGTAAAACTGCGAGCGTTTCATAGGCTGCTATTTCCTGTGCAAGGTTCGCGGCACCATGCGCAGTTTCGGCGGGATGCGTACCCTTGGCAAAAATATTCCTGCCGGAATCCAGCGTCATCACAAAACCAGCCGAGGCGGAAAGCCCGCCAAAAGCAACATCAGATGAAACTATCTTGCCGCCGCACAATTTCTCAAGCTGGCGAAAAATGGTGGGGGGCAGGGCGGCAAATTCAGGTTTTTTCTCGCGCGCGGCGGGTTGCTTCAGCAGCATAGCGCATCAGGCGGCGGCATCCTGCAGCACAGGCATGCCTTCTATTTTCAGTTCTTCATCCGACATGCTCACAAGGCCGTCTTTCTTGACATGCACTTTTGTCTTGAACAGGCTGTCCTTGAAAACCATATAAGCGGCAAGATTAAAGGTGCCGTCGCCTTCTTCGGACACCAGCGTGACTGGCTCCAGCATTTCCTGCATCACTTTGCGGCCCTGCAGCGGCGGCTCGACCTGCCAGCGGATATCGTCGATGGTTTCGATGATCATGAAACGACCGTGACGACCGCGCACATAGTTGAAAAAGAATTTTACGTACTCGACGACTGAATCACGGTTCAGAACGATCGGTGCTTTTTCATTGGTCTCATAAATCGACTGGTTGGTCCAGTTGATGACATTTACATCGCCCGGTTTATAGATGGCATATTTGCGCGCACCCGGCACGGCGGAAAGGTCGGTCAGTTCATACAGTTCATAACCTTTATAGAACGGCAGCTTCTGCACGCGCACCGTGGTGCTTTCCATCGAGAAAGGCACAGGCTCCAGCTGCGGATTGATCTCGCTCAAAATCCGCGCGGCTTTTTCTGCATCCAGCTTTTGCCAGTCTTCTGTCATTCTAACGCCTTATTTTTGTTCTTT
>JAYUPV010000353.1:0-2773 GCA_043759865.1 Alphaproteobacteria bacterium
ACAGCCAATCCTCAATTGGTCCTGCATCCACCCATTGCGCCAAACCATTCCGCATATTTATGCGAATAAAGGCATGCGTTAGCCCTAGTTTTCTTCTAATTCCATCTAAAACATGCTTCGCAGTAACAAACCATACGAAGCCTCGATCTAAAGTAGGGATACTTTTTATAACTAAAAAACCCTGTTCCTAATGTTACAAAACTGCCATCTGCTTTTTGCGCACCTACAAAAGCTACACACTTCCGAAATTTATCTAACTCACTCATTTTTTCCTATCGAAAACGCCCCGCTTTCGAGGGCGGGGCGTTTTAATTCTTATCAACCGAGGATCAAGCGTGCGGCGCGCCCGGCTTGTGGGGGTTGTGGGGCGGCTTAAAGGGCTTTTTTCCAACACCTGCCGCTGCGGCCTTGTCGAGGGCTTCCAGAGCGTCGTGGGATTTTTTGGCGGCTTCTTCGAACACCACATCGAGAGCGGGGTCTTGGCCTTTGATGGTTTTGTGGGTGCGTTCGAGGTCGTTGAGAATGTTCCAGCGGGTTTCGTGGTGGCGGTCGATTTTCGCCCGCCCGATCATCTGGTCGGTCATGGTGGAAACGCCTTCGACGATGAAGATGCGGTTTGCGTCGCGGGTCATTTCGGCGTCGGTCGCTTTCGCGGGATCTTCGAGCAACGTGCGCACGAGATCAACGGCGCGGTCGCCGAAGATGTGCCTGGCGACTTGTTCAGCCTGCGGGTTCGCGATCAGCGCGCCCTTGGCGGGGCCGAGCAGCGCGATAGTGACGGATTCTTCCGACCAGTCGTTGCAGTTGTCCATGATGCGCTTGCCGGCCGCGATGGGCTGGTTGTGCATGAAGCTGTTGATGCGCTCGGGCCCGAACATGCTCATGTTTTCGTTCAGCCACTGGTTGCAGATGTCGGTCGCGACTTGCCAGCGGTCGTTTTGCGGCAGGCCGGCTGTGGAATAATCAAAAGGCATTTCTATCTCCTTCGGGGTGGTTGCAATGTGAATTAAAAAGGTAAGCCCATGCCCGGGGGAAGCCCCATGCCGGCCATGAGTTTTTCGGTTTCATCGGCCATGACTTTTTCGGCCTTGCCGCGCGCATCGTTGACGGCGGCGATGATGAGGTCTTCGAGGATGTCGATTTCAGCCGCTTTCAAAAGCGTCGGATCGATTTTGAGTTTTTTCAGTTCGTGCCGGCCCGACACAACGCAGGTGACGAGGCCGGGACCTGCATCGCCGGTGATGTCCATGCCCTGCACGCGCGTTTGCATGGTCTGCATTTCCTGCTTGAACTTCTGCGCCTTTTGCATCATCTGGGCAAAATTCGTCATCGGGATTCCGTTTGGTTTTATGTTCTGTTGGATGACATGGAAATTATAGGGCGGGTATCCCCGAGTCAACCCGTTGCAGAAATAGACATAATGTATACCCTTGGAATCATTGCAATATTCTGGAAATTCTTTGCGCTCATATCGAGCCTATGTTAGGTTTAATCAGGTGCAGTAGTACCTCTGCAAGGCAGGCCTTTTTGACGAAGGGTGCGGGCGAGACGAAAGGAACTTGTTGATGGCGATGTTTCCCGGCTTAAGCAATGCGTTCAATTCCGCCAGCAGAGGAGGCATGCAAAGAACACCGCTGCCCGTGGAGCCGACCTCCGGCGAGCTGAAAGAAGCGAAGCTGCACTTCTTCACCGCCCTCACGGATAACAACGTGCCGCTTGTCACGCGGTTGCTCAAGGCCTATCCCGGCGCGATAGAGTGGCGCAACGAGGAGAATATGACGGGGCTTATGGTGGCGGCGCGCGTGGGCAACGCGGGCGAAATAAAGGCGCTGCTGGATGCCGGTGCCGATATCCACGCCGTGAATGAAAACGGCTCGGACGCGCTGATGTTCGCGGCCTATGCGGGCAAGGCCATTGTCGCGCAGCAATTGATGACGGCGGGCAGCGATGTCAACCGCGCGAACAACAAGGGCCACACGCCGCTGATGTCGGCATCGGCGCACGGATTCAGCCACACACTGCAGGTGCTGCTGGGACAAGGCGCTGACTCGCGGCTGAAGGACAACGACGGCGCGACCGCGCTTGATTACGCGAAGGACAACGAGCATCAGGATGTCGTGGAAAAGCTGGTGCGCCGCCGCCAGATCGAGGACGAACGCGGGCCCGTGGCGAAGGCGTTTGAGGAAAGCGCGCCGCGCGGATTTGATTCTGGCGCGCCGCGAACCGAGTTTATTCCAGAGCCTGCGAATTTCAACGCGCTGCCGCCCGAGAAGAAGGCTGTGTATGACGAAAATACTTCGGCGCTGCGCGACCTTGAGAAGCGCATGGGCAAGGCTGGGCTTTTCTGGGGTTATTGTTTCGAGCGGATATCGAGGATTTTTGCGCCGGGAAATATCTTGAGCGCTTCGGCGACCGCCGAGCTGGCGCGCACTTCTTCTTCCACCTGCTTCTGAATGTTCTGGCGTTGCTCGCCCATCGTCGGCTCGCCCATTTCGCGGGTCAGGCTGACGATCCACGGGCGGCCGGTCCAGACGCTCAGTTTTTCCGACATCTGGCCGACAAGGTTGGCGGGCGCGCCTTCCTTCAGCCGGATGGCAATGTGGCCCTGCTCGAATTTCACCAGATGCACATAGGAAACAAGGCTCGCTTGCAGCAGGCCTTCCTTGTGCTGGCCGAACAGCGCCACGACATCGTGGAAATTACTGAGCGCGGCATGCGTGCCGTTTTGCGGTTCGGGCATAGGCTGGGAAACAACGGAGCTTGATGACACGCT
>JAYUPV010000354.1:0-2184 GCA_043759865.1 Alphaproteobacteria bacterium
CGGTGGAGCGGTTTTCCTGCAGGTCGGTCATGTAGGGACGGTTGACCAGCGCATAGGAGATGAGCAGCGGGGTCTTGTTCGTGGCCGCTTTGCCGGTGGGGTTTTTATAGTGGTAAAGGGTCAGCTTGTCTTCGGTATAGATCGCTTCCTTTTCCGTCGCGCCCGAGGGTAGTTCGCCCACATTGCGCAGGTTCTTGATGCCTTCGGCGAGCTTGGTGTTGAAGTTGGTGACTTCTTTAATAATTGCGTCGGGGCTGAGCTGGATGGCGGACATTATTTGCCTCCCTTTTTCTTGGTTTTCTTCGCCTGCGAGGGTGCGCCCGCAGCCTGTGATTTCGGCTTCTTCACGCCGCGAATTTCGTCAATCGCCTTGCGCAGCTCGATATTGTCGCGGCGCAGTGCGTGCAGGCGCTGGTGCAGGCTGTCGACTTCGGTGCGCGTCGGCAGGTTGAACTGGTCGGCAAGGTCGTCGGTTAAAACGTTGACCTGACCTTTGAAGGCCATCAGCGCGTTGACGACTTCGCCGTACAGTTTGGTGTATTCGTCGGAAACCGCGTATTTGGCGTAGACGTCTTCGCAGACATCCACCCACTTCACGTAGACTTCCTTGAGCGAGGTCAGTTTGGGCGCGCCTTCGGGTGCGTTGGCGACGAAATCCTGAAACTGCTGCACGGCCTCGATGCCGACCTGCGCCATGCCGGCGTTGTATTTGCGGGTCTGCGCCTCGAACTCGGCGTAGAGTTTATAGAGCAGGTTCCATGAATCCTGCTTCTCGCGCGTATAGCCGATGCCGGGGAGGGAGGCATAGAAACCGAAGGGGTCGAAATTCTGTGCGCTCGCAAAACCGCCTTGCGGGTTCCACGGTTGCGCCGCTGTCCATGCGGAGGGGTTGAATCCCTGCGCGCCGCCGAAACCGCCAAAACCCTGCCCAAATCCTTGACCAAATCCTTGGCCGCCGAAGGGGCCGCCGCCGGAGAAGGCCGAAGCCCAGGCGTTGCCGCCCTTCATCGCGCTTTCGCCGAGGGATTTCCACACGGCTGCGGGGTCAAAAGGCTGGGTGTTGGTTTGCAGCATGCCGAGGAAAAAGGTCTGCATGGATTTCAGCCAGTCCGAGGTCATGTCCGGCACGGGCTTGTTCTGGCCCGACCAGCTGTAAAACTGCTGCAGCATGTCGAGGAACTGCTTGCCCGACTGGGTGAAGAATTCCTTGTATGCGCCAGCCCCTTCAAGCGTGGGGGAGATGTTCGTCTGCCATTCTTTGAAGAACGATGCCCATTGCCCCTGCAGGTCGCTGCCGCTTTTGATCTGCTGGTCAAAAAGCGCGCGCTGCTGGGTGAAAAAGGTGTCCCAGTGCTGCTGTACATCCTCGGTCGTGTTCTTGGCGGATTTGGCGGTGGCCATCTGGCGTTATCCCTTGTTTAAATGTCTGCTGGTGACATGAATATATCATAACATGGTGCGCCGCAACAAAAAATGCAAGGCCAAGAGGCTCCGAACCCCTGTTTTCCTGCCTTTTCTGCTTGCAAGGGCGCAGCAAAAAAGTTATGTTATTGCCTACCGGAAGACCTTATGGATTGTCTATTTTGACTTGCCATGCAGGCTTTCAGGAGAGTAGTTGCTATTTAGGTTTTAATTTCTTAATTTCAGGGAGCTTTACAACAATGACCCCGGCCAATGCCATGAAACAGGATTCCGTACAAAAAGCCACCCAGCAGGACCTTCCCCCTGCCACCGCCACCGTTCCCCGCATCTGCCTGGTCACAGGCGGCACAGGCGGCATCGGCAGCGCCATCTGCCAGCGCCTTGCGAAACAGGGCCATGTGGTCGCCACCACCTACCGCAATGAAGAAAAAGCAAAAACCTGGAAGGCCGAAATGGCCAAGCAGGGCTTTTCCTTTCACATTTACAAGTGCGATGTCGCGAATTTCGAGGAAACCGGCAAGGTTGTAAAGGCTATTGTTGCCGATCTCGGCCCCGTGACTGTGCTGGTCAACAATGCCGGCATCACCCGCGATTCATCGCTGCGTAAAATGACCATCGACCAGTGGCGCGACGTGATTTCGAACGACCTCGACAGCGTTTTCAACGTGACCCGCCCGGTGCTGGATTACATGCTGGAAAGTAATTTCGGCCGCATTATCAACATCTCGTCCATCAACGGTCAAAAAGGCCAGTTCGGGCAGG